>NZ_JAYGHW010000090.1:0-196708 GCF_034932185.1 Spirulina sp. CCNP1310
ACAGCCCCCGAACCCGTCACGATCCGGATCCGTGCCGTGGGCGATATTGTCCCCGGCACCAACTACCCCAACAACCACCTCCACCCCAACCCCAGAGAACTTTTTGCCGCCGTCCAACCCTTTTTAGAAGGGGGAGACATCTTATTTGGCAACTTTGAAAGCACCATGACGCGCAGTAATGCCGCTGCCAAAGATGTTCGTCGCCCCAATGTTTTCGCCTTCCGGAATCCCCCCGAATATGCCCCACTGTTGGCCCAAATGGGGTTTGATGTTTTGAGTGTGGCTAATAACCACGCCTATGATTTTGGTCAGCAAGGCTTTATCGATACCGTTGCCAATATTGAAGCAGCGGGAATGACCGCAGTGGGGGTGAAAGACAAGGTAGCCTATACAGAAGTGAAAGGGGTTCGCATTGGTTGGATCGGCTTTAGCACCAGCCCTAACCAAAACTCGATCCTTGCCCTCGGCAGTGCGGCCTCTTTAGTGCGGCAAGCGGAAGCCAATGCAGATATTGTCGTTGTCTCCTTCCACGGTGGCGCAGAAGGAACCGGAGCCGCCCACACCCGCAACCAAACCGAATATTTCTTTGGGGAAAACCGAGGTAATCTCGTCGCCTTTTCCCGACAAATGGTAGCGGCGGGGGCGGATTTAGTTCTGGGCCATGGCCCCCATATTCCCCGCGCCATGGAACTCTATCAAGGCCGATTAATTGCCTATTCTTTAGGGAACTTTGTCGGCTATCGTACCCTTTCCACCCAAGGCGCGTTAGCCTATTCCCTGGTATTAGAGGCAGAATTGGATGATCAGGGTAATTTCCAGCGGGGCCAAATTTACCCCGTCTTGATTGCGCGGGGCGGCATTCCCCAACGCTCTACCCGCAGTGAAAGTATTGCCCTGATCCGCCGTTTAACCGCCAGCGATTTTCCCCAAACGCCGTTGGTGATTACGCTTGATGGCCGGTTGCAAAGGCCGCAATAGGAGAGAAGAGAGAGTAGGGAGTAGGAAGAAATAATTCCCCCACTTCCCGCTTTAACCCACCTCTAGACCAACAGCTTGCTCTTGCCCTTGGTTATGGCCGCTGACGGCAAAAAATGCTTCTTTGGCGGCGGCTTGCTCTGCTGCTTTTTTAGAAGGCCCCTTGCCTGCGCCTAAGCGATCTTCGTTGAGCCACACTTCGGCATAAAATCGCTCTTGGCGAGGAGCCGGGGCGGGGGTTTCCTCTACACGATATTGAGGCAGTTTTTTGTATTTTCCTTGAGTCCATTCTTGGAGCGCATCTTTATAGTTGTAAAAGGCGGGATCAGCGCGAACATCCACCGATCGCTCCCGTAAAATGGGGTCAAACCAAAAGCGAATCAGGCTCATATCCATTGTGCTGCGGTAAAATGCCCCGAGGACGGCCTCAAACACATCCGCAAGGCGGATCTGTTGCCCCCCGCGCCCGGAGGCGAAACGGTTACTACTGGTGAGGAGGTAGCGCTCAAGGCCGTATTCTGCCCCTAATTCTGCTAAAACGCGATCGCTCACCAACACCGATCGCACCGCCGCAAACTCCCCTACTGGCGCATCGGGGTAAGTTTCCAACAAAACATCTGATGCAATCAAACGGACTACTGCATCGCCCACAAACTCCAACTGTTCATAGTTGGCATGACGGTCAATGCTGGGATGAGTCAGAGCGAGGTTAAGTAATTGCAAGTCCACCGGAGCATTCGCCGCTAGCCCAAAGCGTTCCATCAGTGTGCGGAGTTGTTTTTCGCGGCGGGGGTCGATCAGCATCGGCATAGGGAGAGTGGGGAAGAAGGCTGATCCTCTATCCTACCAAACTTTTTCAGGATTGGTAGATGGAAATCCCGTTTCCCTTTAAGATGAGAAAGCTGTCATTCCTTCCTCATTTTCCGCCCCGGCATGGATATTCAAACCTTTTTAACGCAATGTGCAGGTCAGTGGTTTGCCCAACGCACCACCTATCAATTGATTGCCAATCAATCGGAAAGTAATAAATCAGAATTGATAATTGAAGGGTTGGCTCCCGATGCCGCTCCGGTGCTAACCCTTTGCGCGGAGGGGAACATTGCTCCGGATCAGGTTTGGGGCGGCTTGGCGATTCATTGGGATAATCATGTGGATTGGGGACAAACACCCCAAAAAGGCGGCACGGTGCTGGCCTTAGCCGCCCCAACGCCCCACGCGCCCCAAGGTCAATTATTGCGAGCCGGTTTAGGGGTGGGAACCTATACCCTAGCAGCGGATGAGTCTTTGGTGCTTACTGTAACCCAGGGGGACACTACCTATGAGGAACGGATTTGGTTTGCCAGTGAAAATCTACGGTTTCGGACGTTGACCGTGGCCCAAGGGGAAACCGTAGCCCAGACGGCGTTTTATTCTGAAATTCGACGGATGCAAGATTAACGATGGAGCGATTAGTCGTAGCAACGGGGAATCCGGGGAAAATTCCCGAAATGGCGGTGTATTTCGAGGGGATGGCCCTTGAGTTAGCTTTGAAGCCGCCGGAGTTGGAGATTGAGGAAACCGGCACAACATTTCTCGAAAATGCTGAACTGAAGGCGGCCCAGGTGGCGATCGCCCTCAAGGATTGGGCCATTGCTGATGATTCTGGGTTAACGGTGGCAGCCTTGGGGGGCGCACCGGGGATTTATTCCGCCCGCTATGGGGCCAATGATGGCGATCGCATCGCCCGCCTATTGCAGGAATTGGGAGAAAATCCCCACCGGGAGGCAGCGTTTATCTGTGCCTTAGCGGTCGCCCGTCCCGACGGCTCCATTGCCCGCACCGCAGAAGGTTACTGTCCGGGGGAAATCCTCACGGCTCCCCAAGGAACCGGAGGTTTTGGCTATGACCCCATTTTCTATGTCCCGGAAATCGGGCTAACCTTTGCCGAAATGGCCCCAGCCCAAAAAGATGCCATCAGCCATCGGGGCCGCGCCTTTGCCCAATTATTAACAGATTGGCCACCGACATAGAGGGCGAAAAATTTTTGTGCCTCCGGCAGGCTTACGCCAACGCCCCTACAGGCATTTCCTCCTACTCCCTACTCCCCACGCGCCACACCCCGATAAAACACCTCCAACCCCCGTACACAATCGGGATCATCATATAAGCTCCCACGTTTTGCCTTTAACTCTTGCTTTATTGCCTGCCGCCATTGGGAATCATGGCCCAAACGAATCGCAATGTCCACATATTCTTGAGGATTGGCGGCAATGGTTGCGGTCATATCAATCATTTTTAAAAAACTATCGGTGTGACGACCGCGCATAAATTCCCCTGGACAGGTGACGATGGGAATCCCACAGGCGATCGCCTCTAACCCCGTATTGCCCCCCGACCAATCAAAGGTATCTAAATAAACATCACAACCTTGATGAAGGGCTAAATAATCGAGGCGATCGCCCACCCGCAGAAACTGACAAAATTGCCTAATTTCTAAACCTTCCCGCGCAAAAGCCCTAATCAATCGTTGCCGAATTAATTCCCCCCGCAAGAATAAAAACTGGGCTTGGGGAACAGCGCGGGCGATGGCGGGAAATATCCAATCATATTGGGGCAAATATTTAAACGGAGCCTGGCCACAGAGGTATAAAACGGTATTAGAAGGCATTGATTGGATAACCCTCACCCTAAATCCCTCTCCCAAGGAGGGAGAGGGACTTTGATCTTCCTCCCCCTCTCCCCTTCTGGGAGAGGGGGCTGGGGGGTGAGGGTCTAAATCTGGAATGACCGGCCGTGGATAAGCCACGCCAATATTGGGTAACTGAATTAACTGCTCCCGATAGTGATCTTGAGCATTTTCCCCCTCCATCAATATACTGGATAAAAAATAATCAATGGTGGGTAAACCCGTCGTTACTGGATGCCCCCAAGCCACAGCTTGCACCGGAGCTAAACGCATCGCCCCTAAAACCAATGTGGGGCCATCCATGCCAATTTCTGGAAAAACTAAAATATCTAATTGATCAGCATAAATTTGCGCTGCTGCATCGATCCAATTGCCGTTAAAAATATGCCAATGATCACAACAAGCTTGGCAAGTTTTCGCCATGTCATCCTCACCATGACCTAGATCATAACCATAAATTTCAAACTGACGATGATCCTGTTGCTGAAGCCAACCCTTAAGCCAGAGTGTGCCGCTGTAGGCATAGAAATAGGCGGAAACATAGCCAACCTTGATCCGAGATGTACTCCCATGAGAATACAACGGTTGCACCCATTGAGGAAAATTGGCCGCCACAATGCTATGCACTAAATCTCCATATTGGGTCTGAAGCTCTCGCCCATTTATCCCTTGATAGGCCAGATAAAAAGGCGTGACCCGACTCATTCCCCCTAGCGCTTCTTGGCATTGTTCCGCCGTTGCTAAAACCGTCTCAGCAATCAGTTGTTTTAAACCCTGTTGATACCGTTGATGATGGTGAGTAATTTCTTCCTCATTGTCATAAAGCATTGGAACAAGGAGATGTTTCAGTATGCGAAACGTGTAATCATGGGGCAAAACTTGAGCCGCTTGCTCTGCCCAATTTTTAGCTTCAGTAAATCGATGATCATGGAGAGCATCAAAGACTAAATCAAACCAAAATCGGGGGTCTTCTGGATAAGCTTGTACTGCTAATTGCAAGTAATACCGTCGGGAATGGGGCCGCCCTAACTGGAAATAGCCCTGCACCATGCGCTGATAAATTTCCACTTCTGGTATTTCTTGATCAATCACCCATTGATATTGCTGAATCATCGCCACGGTATTTCCCAATTGGTGATGTTTATTGCCCAAAATTTGCCAGATCATGACTGGGGTTAAGGGCGCAAATTGCTCAATCGTCAGGGGGGCTAAGGGGATAGGGGGCGTGAAGGGGGCAGTGTGGGGAAAATCTAGCAATGCATGGATCTGTTGCCATTGATTATCGGTTAATTGATCCACCAATTCAATGGTAATGATATCGGTAATCGTCACATCCTGCTCTAAGGCAAGATTGACAACAACCGTCGAGAGTAACATCATGGCGATTTGCATCCATGCATCGGGGGTGAAAATCCACAGATGCACATGATCCCGTTTGGGATCCCTGGCTAAGGTCAGGCAAATCGCCGCCAGATCTGCTGCTAGGGTTTCGGGATCGCCCTGCCAATCGGGAACCAGGAGGAGGTTAATCGCGGCAGGGAGAGGCAGAAAGGGCGGCGGGGCATGGGGCAGGGTGAGGGGGGGGAGGTTTTCTCGAAATTGGGTCATGGCGGCGATTAAACCCGCCGCATTCTCCGGCTCTCGCCAAACTAGATCAAACTGGCTTGTCCATGGGGCTGTACTGGTTCCGAGATAAACGGTGAGGTAGGGGCGATCGCTAAAAAACAAATGGGCTGGCCGTGGCTCCAAACTATCCCCCAGCCAAATCACGCCATCGCAATCATCCGCCGTCACGGGCGGTAATTCGCAACCATCCGCCGCGATCCCATAACAATCCACCCCTAAATCCCGCAATCCCTCCACCAACTCCCATCCAAAGTTTCCCTTTGCCAACGGGGTTAGGGAGGATGCCCACCAAAAAATCCGCTGCGGCCTCATAATTCAACCCCCTTTAAGCTCTGCAATGGGGTAGCGGCGATCGCCTCTCCATCCTCCACCGCTAACAGAATCCGCCCAGTCATTTGGGGTAACAAAACTTGCCATTGTAAGGGATGTAAAGGCGGAATCACCGCCACATTAATTTTTTCCTCTAAATCCACCCCTTCCATCATTAAATTAAGGGCAATTCCTGCCAAAAATGCCGTAATATCTTCAGCGCTCAAAGTCGCACTATAAAATAGTAATGTCATCGGCTGATTTTGACTGGCTAACTCACTCAGCACTGCACTTAAACGTTCACTCAAAACCGCCTCATCCTGCTCCCAATCTGGAACTAAAATATAGGTGATGGGTTGCAAATCTCCTACGGGTAAGCTGGCAGTGATTAATGCTTTTTGCACCGTTGCCGCCATTTTTTCCCAGGAAAAGTTCTGAGCCTGTTGGAGTCCCATTAAGCGCAGGGATTGACGCAAGCGCGGATTTTGCACCTCACAAAGCGCGGCAACCATCGCCGCTTCATCATCAGGATGAACATAAATAGCGGCTTCCCCTGCTACTTCGGGAATCGATGCGTTGGGGGTGGTAATTACGGGACAACCACAGGCTAGGGCTTCTAAAACCGGCAGGCCAAACCCTTCATAACGGGAGGGATAAACGAGGGCGATCGCCCCCCCCATGGCGAGGCGTAAATCCTCATCACTTAATTGTAAGGTGTGGATTGTTGTGCCGGGAACGAGCGACCTTAAACCCGCTTCTAAAAACCCTTGATTCCCGGTGCAAATTAAATCAAACCCCAACCGGCTGGGTAATTGGCTAAAAGCCCGGAAAAATAACTGGGCATTTTTATATCCCGTCCCTGGCCCACAGAGGAGGAAATAGGGGCGATGAATGCCGTATTTTTGACGAAACTGCTCTAATTCCGGAGCCGTAGCGGGGGAGAAAATCGGGTCAACGCCACAATGGGCTACAGTCCGGGGTTTTGTGGCTGTATCGGGGAAACATTGCACCAAATCATTTAAGGTATTTTCAGAAATGCCGATAAAGGCCTGAGCTTGGGCAATGCCGTGGTGTTTATCCTGCCACATCGGTTCATTAAAATCTGCCCCTAACATTTCTGGGATCATGTCATAGGCCATGAACACCGAAGGCGTATGCATCGGGGTGGTGTAGTAAGTGGAGATGAATAAAGATGCACCGACTTGATCGCAAATCTCCTGCAACATGGCCCGGTCTTGCTCCCAATTTTGATAATCATGGAGGGGGATTAGTTGGGATTGAATGCCGCTTATTTGGGGAGCAGTTCCCCCTCGATCTAACAGTAAAATCGACTGAGCAAAGCCACTTTTCACCCAAGCAGTGAGGAGCGATCGCCACACCCGCGCAATCCCCGTCTGATAATATTGAAAAAAGATACCATCTATCACTAAAAACGGAGCTTCCGGTTCAACAATAGGATCTTGAAAGTCTACGGGCGGAACAGTTTGGCGAGGGGAGGGGGCAACTTTCTTTAAAAAGCCATTACTGCACCAGGTTAGGTTATAGCCAAAGAAATCACAAAAATGGTGATCAATTTCATAGTGATCATTTTCTTTTAGAAACTGTTTCAAAGCACGATGGGGGCCACTGTTGTAGCTAGGATCGGCAACGAGGTCGGAAATAATCCCATCTTCAATGACAATATATTCCTCTGGTTCGAGGTATTGATCAAAGAAATTCAAAACCGCATAACTGGTTTCATAGACATGATCTGCATCCTCAATCACTAAAAGTGGCCGGGGTAAATTGGCAAAAAATTCAGGAGAAAAAGATGCTGCCAATTGTCGGCCGTTCCCTTCTAAAAAAGTAACTCTGGGGTGCTGATATTGAGTAACCTTAACGATATCCACCGAATAGATATGCCCATCAATGCCAAAGTTATCCAACAAATCCCCAAACCATACTGCACTCCCCCCATCCTTAGAGCCAATTTCAATGATTGTGCGTGGTTTGATCTGCCAAAGTAAACGGGGATAAAGGGCAAAATCAAAGGGATTTTTGATCATCGGGATGTCCCGATAGGCATAGTTGTGAGAGGCGGTTTGAATGGAGTGAAGGATCGTGGAAGGGAGAGCGGTATACCAAGGCCGTTGCCGCGTTGGCAGGGGGCGAAATTCTAACATTTCCCCCAGCATTCCCTGTAAATTAGCCACTTGAAGTTGGGCCTCGGTGCTTTGGGGGTAACGTTCTAATTCGATTTGTGCTGCGGCTAGGGCTTCCCGGTGGCGGGCGAGGAGGCAGAGACAGACAGATCGGGAGAGGTGTAGCCCCGGCAGGTTCACGCCTTGGGCATCCCAAGCGTCAAGCTGTTGGAACATCTCTAACACCTGGCCAACGCTGTTTTGCTCTGTGAGATCTTGGGAGGGGGTGGCCATGATGCCCCGAATCTGATCCATAATCTGGCTCAATTGCGTTGAGATCGCTCCCGTAGTGGGGGCAATTTTGGGGTTGGTTTGCCCACTGACGCGGTAGCCTTGGAGGTGTTCAGGCAGGAGCCAATCAATGGCGGGATCGGGTTGATGTTCTATGGGTTGGACATTGCCCCGCCAGGCAATGCCCATGATTTGCATGGTTTGATAAATCAGCGTTTGCCAACCGCGATTGCGCAAATAATGTAACCCCTCTGCCACCGCTGGGGAGGCGAGATCATGGAAGACAACCAGCGCATCGGGTTCAGCAAAGGGTTCACAGGCGATCGCATCCTTGCGCGGCCCCGGTGCTTCATGATCCCCATCGATGAAGAGTAACGACCAACGGCGTTGTTCCCGTTGGGCCAGTTCCTCCACCGCTTGGGGGCTAAAACCAGGGATTAAATTCACCCGATCTAAAACCCCTGCCGCCGCTAAGGATTGGGACACCGAACCCATGCCAGCGGGTTCGGCCAAAATCGGATCAATCACATCCAACTCCACCCCCGCCAGGGCCAAATGACAGGCCGACCACCCCATCCAACAGCCAATTTCTAAGGCCCGTTTCCCAGCAAATTGCAGTGCTAAATTGTAAAGAATATGGGCTTCATCCCGGCTCAAAAAACCAATGGTTGGCTGACGGCCATCCACATACCAATGATGGGGAATTTCCCGCCGTAAATAGGGCCAATTACAGGTTTTTGAATCACCGATGATCATATTCGGAAAAGCGGCATCGGGATGGACGGGGTTTAAACCTGGTGAAACGTAATCGTGGGGGGTTTTGAGGGTTTGGTGAATCACGGCGAGAGTCTCCTGTAACATTCGGGCTTCGGTGAAATGGGCGGCGGCACGGGCTTGACAGGCTTGGCCAATTTCAGCCCGAAGCGTGAGGTTTTCCGCCCAAGCGATTAAGGTTTGCACCAAATCGGTAACAGTTTGGGCGGGATTTTGTTTAGGATCGGCTAATAGTTTTCCCGTATCTCCCAATTGTTCAGGAATACCACTCACCGCCGTTGCCACCACCGGCAACCCCTTAGCCATCGCTTCCATCACCCCAATGGGCATTCCTTCCAATTGCGAGGGAAAGACAAAAATATCAGCGGCATTGAGCCAATCCGCCACGCTTGAGGAGGAGTGAGGAGTGAGGAGTGAGGAGTGAGATAACGCTTTTCTCGCTCCTCTTGCCTCATTTCTCTCTACCGCCGGGATTTGCCCTAAAAACTTAACCCGATTGCTCACCCCTAATTTTGCTAAAGCTGCTTTTAAATCTAGCTCTAATTAGGGTTCAAAAAAGCTCCCCCCAGCCCAGACAAAATAGAGGTTTTCCCAAAGGGGATGGGTACAGAGTTGACGGATCGCTTCGAGTTGGAATTGATAACCTTTGCGGGTTTCAATGCGGGCGGCGGTGAAGCAAACTACGGCATTTTCAGGAATATTTTGCTCGGCCCGGAGATGACGGCGCATCTCTGTATTGATGGGCGTAAAATATTGCGGCGGCCTGCCATAGTGGATCACCTGGCCGCGACCAGGGGCAAGGCGAAAATATTGCCGCAATAGTTGCAAATTATCCTGAGAAACAGCGATCACCCCTTGGGCGTGGGTGTAGTGGTAGCCCAATGCATCGAGATAGGCGGCGTTGGCGGCGGCCAAATGGGGTTCTACTAACCCCTCAATGATTAGGTAGGGAATGTTTTGCTCAAGGGCGATCGCCTTCAATGTGAAGTTGGCAAAGGGGTTGGTATTGCTACAGAGAATTAAATCGGGTTTGTTGATCCTTAACCATTGCCGCAACCCCTCCACATCTTGATCATTGAGCAGCGCCCTTTCCACTTCAGGATAGCGATCGCCGATCAAATCCCCATCCAACGGCTCCCCATACTGGCCATAGGTGACATAAAATCCGGCTTGGAGCAATCCCCCCAAAATCGCATGATTATATTGCGCCACCCCCCCCACACCGGGGTCAGGGCTGGCAAGGAGAATTCGCGGCGAGACACTACTCATCAGGGGTTTCCACTGTACCGTTTTCTAAAGCCGCCCTCAGGGTATTGAGTTGATCCTTTAACTCCTGATCATTGGGGTTGAGTTCGATCAACTGTTCAAAGGGAGCGATCGCCCCTGCATAGTCTTCCGTTTGAATATAGATAGCGGCGATCCCTTTGAGATATTCCTGATTGTCTGGTTGCATAGCGCTCAACTGTTCCAGAGGCCCAAGGGCCTCCTTAAGTTTGCCCAATTCGATCCGGGTCTGCACCAACCCCTCCAAAGCAACAGGATTTTCCGGCTCCCGCTCCAGCACCGCCGCATAGCCCGCCTCTTGGGACTCTAGATAAGTCTTTTCGGCATCTTCCGCTGGGGCTGCTTCCTCCGCCGGAGCCGAAGAGGACGAGGGGAGACTGGTCATCACCGAAATACCCATCACCACTGTCCCCCCCAGGAAAGCCACCCCAGAGAGGATAATTAACACTCGTTGCACAATGCTGCGATCTTGACTCATAGGTTTGGGGAAAAAACACCGGGCAACCCTAGGGTTAGGTTACCCCAGTTTTTATCTTAAGCGATCGCCCCAACCCCGGTCGATGAGCCTACCACCATAAAATAGTGATGCAACCCCAACCCCATGGCAAAACCCCAGAGGCTCACCACCCCAATCACCGCAAAAGCCGGCCATTCCCCATAATCCAACCGCTGCAACTCAATGCGCGTTAACGCCCCCGCCGCCAGCAGCACCAACACCCGCGTAAAGTAAGCAAACCAAGTCCCCGCCACCACCACTGCAAAGGCCAAGATAATCACCGAGATAAATGCCCGCGAATCGGAACGGAGCACCCCCACCATCACCCGGCGCACCATACTACTGGGAGCCGTAAACACCAAGGCCACCAAGATAATGCAGCAGGCCGCCAAAGCCCAAAACAACAACCGCGATGTGGTGCTGGCAAAATTCCAGCCAAACACCGCGTAGATCAACCACAGGAGAATCAGGGAAAGGATCGGCAGGCGCATTGTTGATGAGGTGGGCGATGCCCACCCTAGGGAATAACTGGATTTTTGAGGAGGGTAGGCAATGCCCACTCAGGAGTTTAGCCTTCAGAAGTTGTGGCAGCCAGTTGGAACCCCATGGCTTTCTTTTTCATGGTTTGGAAGATATTGTAAAAACCATTAGCCCGGGAAGGGGTGAGGCTGACATTCAACCCCATGGTTTCAATAAAATCTGGCTCAACGGCGAGAATTTCCGCTGGGGTGAGTTCGTTCAGCCCCTCAATGAGCAATGCCACCAACCCCTTCACCAGTTGGGCATCGGAATCACCCTGATAGGTGACTTTTTCGCCATCAAAATCAGCGGTGATATAGACCTGGGAAACACAGCCATGGACGCGGTTTTCTGGGGTTTTAGCAGCCTCATCCATGGCATCCAGTTTATTGGCATACCAAAGCAACTGTTGATAGCGTTGTTTCGGGTCAGGGCGACGTTGGAACCGTTGGACAATTTTTTCTAAAGCGGGGGGGAGGGAAGCAGCCATGGGCAACCAAAGAGAGTCAACGGTTCTGATTCTAGCAATCCCTAGTCTTGGGGCGCGGCATTTTTCGGGAGGGGGCGGTTTTTAACCGGGGTGTAGAATTTGAACTGATTGAGGGCGGCGGCGGCGGTTTGGACGACGGCGGGATCTTGATCCTTGAGGCTTTGGGTTAACCAAGGAATGACGCGATCGCTCTTCACCTGGCTTAAGCCCAATAATGCCGTTTGCCGCACCTGGGAATCTGGATCTTGACTCAGGCAACCGAGGTGATTGAGCCAAGGTTCTGAGCCAGCCCGGTGGGGAGCAGCGGCGGCTAGTTCCCCTAAATAGGTGGCGACGGCGATCCGCTCTTGGGGATCCGGTTGGGCGAGGGCAGCGTTGAGATCCCCAGGGGCAAAGGTTGCTGGCGCAGGGGATGGGGTTTGGATGGGCAGGGGGGTGGGTTGAATGGGGGGAGAGGCCAGAGCGATCGCCTCCACCGGGAGGGATGCCATGGGCGTGGGTTGTTGATCAATGGGGGCAGTGATCACGGGTTGAAAAGCGTCGAGGGCCTTCTGGTGGCGACTTTCGAGGGCGGCTAAGGCGGTTTGATGTTCCCGTTGGAGTTGGGCGATCGCCCCTTGATGTTCTTGGCTTAATGCGTTTAACTCACTGGCAAGATGGGATTGCTGGCCCGCCTTCACCGATTCCACAGCGGTTTTGATTTGCAATTCATAATCCTGGGCCATGGTTTGCCGGAGGCTGTTCAGTTCCTGGCGATGGAGGTTTTCTAGCCGCTCTAACCCCGTCCGATTCCGCCATGTATAAACAACCGCTGTCGCCGCAACACCAAACACTAAACCACCAATAAATTCCATAGCAACTTAACCGGGCAAGATCACCCTACATCCTAAGCGAAAACCTTCAAAATTTAACCCGCTCCTCACCAAGATCTTCAAGCTTTTATCATACTTGCCCCACTGATAACCACAGCAGGAGCAGATCTGAGAGGTGGGTTCCCATTGGCTGATCACCCTCACCTCTCGGTCTTGGATCAGGTTTGCCTTGGCTTCACACATCGCTTTCAGCAGAGCCAGGGCATCGTTCCACACCACAGGACAACATTTGAACAGCTTGGCTAACTCGGTTTGCTGACCTAGGGTGAGATAGATTCTGTACTGATATCGACTTTTCATGGTGCTAGGATACCAAAGATAGAGAGGATTGGAGCGATAGACTCCAGCAAAAAAGCCGCCCTAGAAGGCTTGCCCTGAGCCTGCCGAAGGGGCGTAGCTCTCAGACCCATTAGTTTTGGTGAATGCGGTTGAGTTTGCCATTTTCCGACGTGATGCGGATGCCGCCCCAATGGAGTTTTTCCCGGAGCGTTTTATAAAAGGAATGGTTCGGTCGGAGGATGATAAACTTCGCTTGACATTCCGCCATGCGGATACTGATCCGTTGCCCCGGCCACAATTGTGAGGCCAGCACCCCATCACTCCATAATTTTGTGTATAACTCCACATCCCCCAAGGGCCAGACATTAATCACTGAGCCGGGAGGAACCACAATGGGCCGCGTGGACAAACTGAGGGGACAAATAGGAGTAATGGCGATCGCATCCATCCCCGAATGCAAAATTGGCCCATTAGCCGAAGCATTGTAACAAGTTGATCCCGTTGGTGTCGCAATAATCAACCCATCCCCATGGTACTGATCCACCACCTCACTATCAATTTCCATTTCTAAAATGGACGTGGGCATTCGATCAATACTGGCGGGCTTAATACAAATTTCATTAAGGGCGAGAAAATGCTCACTAGCCCGTTGAGGATTAAGGCGATCGCCCTCCACCAAATAAGCCTGTAACATCATCCGCCGCTGTACTGCATAGCGATCATTGAGCAACCGCTTCCACACCACTTCCGAATCCTGAAAAATCTCAAACGGCTCCGTTAAAAACCCCAAATGCCCCCCCACATTCACCGCTAAAATCGGCGTACCCACCGGAGCCAAATGACGAGCCGCCGCCAACGTCGTCCCATCCCCCCCCAACACAATCCCCAGATCAATCCCCCCATTAATCGAAGCCAAAAACACCGGATAAGGATTATCCTTCGGCCCACTAGGGCCAACCAACACATAACAGCCCAACTGTTCCAATTGCCGAGCACAGATCTCTGCCCATTCTTTACTCAAGGCATGGCCCGCTTTATAAATGATGATGACTTGTTTTAATTGCATAGGGAATGGGGAGTAGGGAGTAGGCAGTAGGAAGAAAAGAGCAATGAGGAAAGAGGAAAGAGCAATGAGGGAGAGTAGGGAAATGATCCTCACTCCTCACTCTCTACTTCCCACTTCCTACTTAAAAAGAAAGCTTCAACGTTTGAATACTTTGCTGAAACTGCGGCAACCGTTGCTCAAATTCACTGACTGGGGTAGCGTAGGTGACGATCCAAAAGGTATCTGCTGCTTGAATGAGATAAAACAATTGTTTAACCTTCACGTCATTATCAGCGGTAATTACGCCGATAATTTGTCCTGCTGGATACGCGCCGACTTGTAGCAGTCCTTGACTTTCAATCTCGTAGGCTTGGCTTAAATGGCTGCTGGCCGCCCGTACATAGTCTTCAAGGACAACTGGCTCCAGTACGCGCTCGGCGGCAATAGTGACGTTGGTGAGAAAACCGGCGGCAGTATTTTTGCCATCGAAGGCGAGGAGGGCGATCGCCTCTGGATTCTCTTCAATAGCTGCAAATCGTTGGGCATAACTGGGGCTGATCTGATTGAGCTTGGCCTTCAGTTGGGCAAATTCTGTCCCCGGATTGCCGCCGGTATAGTCTGGCGGCAGGGAAAGGCCCACGCCATTCCCCTGGATGGTGATCCATTCAGGATCAGGCAAGGATGCTGATGCTGCGGGTTCAGTTCCCTCGCTGGCTGGGGTGGCATCGGTTAGGGGGAAAGGGGGTAGGGGGGTAGGGCGAGAGGAGGGGCGATCGCTCAAAATCGGTTGATCCCCATCGGGTAACACCACCGCTTGCTCGGTTGCCGTCGCCTCAGTTTCCGTCTCTTCCGACGCTGACTCTGGGCTACAACCAACCATAACGAGCAGGAGCATCCCCATCACAAGGCCCTGCCAACGGAATAACACCATAACTTTCCTTAACCTACGGTTTTTTGTGATTCTAGCGACAATTATCCCCTGCCCGTCCAATTCTGCGCGACTGGGTGATAAGTGAGAGATAATCGAGGGGTTCAGGCTTTCAAATTACGCTATGAAATTTGTCTTGACTCGTTATTGGCCCACTGCTTGCTTGATGGGTTTTGCCTTGGTCGGGTTCAGCACATTGACCGCCACCGCAGCCCCCCGCTGTGGAGCGGAGACCGCTGCCACGGAAACCCAAAAGCAACAATGCTCACGGCCCACCCTCACCACTGGTCAAAACCGCACAGATGTCCTCACTGACCGCGATATTCCCAGCGGGGATGGGGGCTTTTTTCGGGACTATGAAATTGCGGCTCAAGGGGGGGATAACCTGCTGATTGATTTGAAATCCAACGAGTTTGATACTGTTGTTTCGTTGTTGCGTCCCGATGGAACGCTGATGGGGGAAAATGACGATCGCCCCACGGGGGGAACTGATTCACTCCTGTTTATGCCCATTGAAGAAACCGGCACATACATTATTCGGGTACGGGCCTTTGGGGAAACCGGCGGGGGAGAGTTTACGCTCAGAGTATCGCGGTTAGTGGAGGCTTCCGGCGCTAATCCTGCCAGTCGCCCGATGTCTGCCCCCCCCAATCGTCCCATGCCTGCCCCGGCCAGTTTGCCCAATTAGCTTCTTGAATCATGGCGCTCTGCTTAACCTCAGCCCAGGCCCAAGCCCTTTGCACCCATAGCCAGCAAACCTACCCGGAGGAGTGCTGCGGGGTTTTGTTGGGGCAGTGGATCGGGGGGGATGGGATTGTGGTGGAGGTGGTGGCGATGGAAAATGTTTGGGGTCGGGGAGATGTGGGGGATTTGGCGAAGATTGAGGATCGCGATGGGACAGATCGCCGCCGTAATTTTGCCCTCGATCCCCAGGCTTTTTTAGCAATGCAACGCACTGCCCGCGATCGCCATCAGCAGATCATCGGCATCTACCACTCTCACCCCGATCATCCGGCGGTTCCTTCGGAATTTGACCGGGTGATCGCCTGGCCAGAATACCATTACTTGATCCTGGCCATTGAGCAAGGGGAAAGGGTGACGCTCAAAAATTGGCAACTGGATGATCAGGGGGAATTTCAACAGATCCCCCTCCATCTGGCCAATCCTTAAACCAGCGATCGCGCTCCAGGGCATCCCGTTGACGGTGGGTGGGGATTTCTAAGAGGCGAATTCCCGTAGTCGGCAAGGGTGCAATGGCGGTGATCAGCATTGGCCAATCTTCAATGCGTTGATAATCCACGCCATAGGCTGCACAAAGTCGCCCTAAATCTACCCCTTGGGGTGTGGCGAAAAAGTCCGTATAGGGGGGATCAAATTGAGCGATAGGCAAATGCTCAAAAATACCGCCCCCCTGATTATTGATCACAATAATCGTTAAATGCCCCCGGAATTGGGGCGCGAGGAGGAGGCCGTTAATATCATGGAGCAGGGCCAGATCCCCCGTGAGTAACACCGTGGGGCGATGGTGATGGGCAATGCCTAAAGCCGTGGAGACCGTGCCGTCAATGCCGTTAGCCCCCCGATTGCAGTAGGGAATGAAGCGGCGATCGCTCCCTGGCCAAAAGGCCTCCACATCCCGCACCGCCATACTATTGGCAATCACGACTGGGGTTTCGGGGGGGAGATATTGAGCGAGGAGCCAAGGGACTTTGGCGGCGATTAATGGTGTAGTTTGGGCAATGTGTTGATCTAAATGGCGTTGGGCTGCAATGGCGAGGTTATGCCAAGTTTGAGCATATTCAAGATCCCCCGCAAACTGAGCCGGTAACGTGATCGCCTCCACTGTGGTGCGCAAATGGAGCGTGCGGCCTTGGATCGGGTCGAAATTATCCGGGCGGGGATCGATAATCCAGCGGTGGGGTTGGGTCTGATCCAACCATTGGCGCAGGATTTTACTCGTCGGTAATGGCCCCAATTGAATCACAGCTTGGGGGGTGAGGCGGCGGGCGGTTGGGCGATCGCGCAGGATTAGATCATAGGTGCTAATCACCGGCCCGGTGATGTCCTGATGATGGCGCAACGGGGAAAGGCCATCGGCCAGGATGGGATAGCCGAGGGTTTGAGCTAAACGCGCTACGGCCCGACTATAGGCCACCGGATCGGCGGGTTGGGCAAGGCCAGCAATGATCACCCCTTGGGAGGGGAGATCGGCGGGCAAGGTAAGGGTGGGGGCTGGTGGTGGGCGGTAGGCGGTGAGGGAAAAATCGAGATGCCAATGGGGGGCCTGATGGGCCAAATCCGGCTGTAGTAAGGGGGCCAGGGGTTCCCGTAATGGAATATTAAAATGCACCACACCGGGATCGGGAAATTGCGATCGCTCCCATCCATGGAGGGCCATCTGTCGCCAATAGCGCACCACCCCCGGATCGGGTTCGGGAATGGGCAATTCTGTTTGCCAACGGGGATAAGTGCCAAAGAGTTTGAGTTGATCAATGGCTTGGCCGGCGTGGCAATGGCGTAATTCTGGGGGGCGATCGGCAGTGAGGATCAAGAGGGGAATGCCCCGCGCTGTGGCTTCGATCACGGCGGGGTAAAAATTCGCCCCCGCTGTGCCGGAGGTGCAAATTAAGATCACGGGACGGTGCGATGAGTGTGCGATCGCGGAGCGCATCGCCATCCCCAGGGCAAAAAACGCCGCCGATCGCTCATCCAGGCAGGGAATCGCCAATAAATCTGGGTGGGCAGCAGCGGCGATCGCCAACGGCCCAGACCGTGATCCGGGACAAATCACCGCCTCCCGTAACCCCAACTGTACCCAAGTCTGAATCAACAGCGAAGCACAGAGTAGGTTAATGTTGCGATGATCCAGGGGAAACGTCGAGGAATGGAGAGAATCCGCCATGGCCTAATCAGCCGTTGGCTCATCTTCAGCATTGGCCAGCGCCGCCGCACTTTGTTTGATTTGATCGCGGTATTGGGGGGGAGCCAGGGAAAGGGCGAGATCGTAGAGGGTACGAGCATCAATTTTTCGCCCCTGCTCTTGGAAAATATCCGCCTTTGCCCAAATCGGGCGAAAATCCTGGGCATTGTTAGCGATCATCTGGTCATAGACTGCCATTGCTTCCGTCAGCCGTTTTTGCTGCTCATAGACCCGCCCTAGGAGCATCTGCACCGAAGCCACATCAATGCTATTGGGTTGAGCGGCATTGGCTTGGGCTGCGGTTTGGAGCGTGGTTTGGAGCAGGCCAATCGCCCATTCCGGGCGATCGCGCTGAAGTTGGAGCGCCACCATACTTTGCAAGGCTTTAATATAACCGGGATGATCCTTCAGGGCCTGATCATAGGCCTCAAAGGCCGCATCTAAATCCCCAAAATATTGATGGGTTTGCCCCAAAAGCAGGAGATAGTCCGGCTGTTCCGGAGCGAGGAGGGCAAGGCGTTCAAGGGGGGCGATCGCCCCTTGCAAATCCCCCTGCTCAATCCGCACCTCCACCAAACCCCGCAACGCCGTCAGGTTATCCGGTTCCCGCTCCAGCACCAACTCATACCCCCGCGCCTGAGCCACCAAATCACTATCCACCACCGGCACAGCAGTGGGGGATGGAGTCGCCACCGTCGGCCGATTCAATCCTTGGCCATTGCGCAGGGCCGCCCCCACCAGGGGAAACACCGAAGCCCCCACAAAGAGAATCACCACAGCAACAAGAACGACCGAGATCCAAAGACGGCGCGAGTTTGCCTCTTTTTTCACAACTTTTTCCCTTGGCAACACTTTAATCAACTAGGGTAGCGCAATTGGGGAGTGGGAAGTAGGAAGTAGGAAGTGGGAAGTGGGTGCGGAGTAGGGGCGCAACGCTTGCGCCCGAAACGCCTGGGCCCGAAATTGATGGACGTAGGAGCCAAAAGGCGTAGGGGCGTTGGCGTAAGCCTGCCGGAGGCACAAAAATTTTTCGCCCCTCCAGATTCAGAACCCCCATCCCCCGTTCCCCCATTCCCCATCTCCCCCGAAAAGCCATCCCTTGCTATCGTAAGGAATGCAATGCTTTCCCCCTTACCATGGCCGACGCACCCCAACAACCGAAATCTACCCTCAACGAAATTCGGGCCACTCGCCTCGAAAAGGTCGAAGAACTCCAAGCCGCCGGCCTCAACCCCTACGCCTACACCTGGACTTCCACCCACCATGCCGCCGAACTTCAGGCTAAATATGTAGATCTAGCTCCGGAGGCGGAGGTGGAGGATGAAGTGGCGATCGCCGGTCGGATTATGGCGCGGCGCGTGTTTGGCAAATTGGCATTTTTTAGCCTTCAGGATGACAGCGGCACGATTCAGCTTTATTTCGATAAAAAGCAGGTGGATGCTGGGATGGCAGATCTGCCGGGGGCGTTTAATTTGCTGAAAAAATTAACCGATGTTGGGGATATTTTGGGGGTACGGGGTACAATTCGCCGCACCCAAAAGGGGGAACTTTCCGTTAATGTTCACCATTACGAAATGCTGACGAAATCCCTCTTACCCTTGCCGGATAAATGGCACGGTTTAACCGATACCGAAAAGCGCTATCGGCAACGTTATGTGGATTTAATTGTGAATCCCTCAGTGCGGGAAACGTTCCGACGACGGGCGCAAATTACGGCAGCCATTCGGCGCTATTTAGATGAGCAGGGCTTTATTGAAATTGAAACCCCCGTCTTGCAAAGTGAAGCCGGGGGCGCAGAAGCTCGCCCCTTTATCACCTATCACAATACATTGCAGATGGATCTTTATCTGCGCATTGCCACAGAATTACATTTAAAGCGGTTAATTGTGGGAGGATTTGAGAAAGTTTTTGAGTTGGGGCGCATTTTCCGCAATGAAGGCGTTTCCACCCGCCATAACCCTGAATTTACTTCCATTGAAATTTATCAAGCCTATGCCGATTATCACGACATGATGGCGTTAACAGAGCAGTTAATTGTCACCGCTGCCCAAGCCGTATTAGGCACATCAAAACTCAATTATCAAGGGGAAGAAATCGATCTTACACCCCCTTGGCGCAGGGTGACAATGCATGAGGCAGTGCAGGCGGCAACGAGTTTAGATTTTGCCCGGTTTGGGGATTTAGAGGCAGCCATTGCCGCCGCTCAATCCGTGGGCATCACTGTTCCTGAGGGCTGTGGTTCTATTGGGGAATTACTCAATGAAGCCTTTGAGCAGCGGGTAGAAACCACGCTGATTCAACCCACATTTATCCTCGATTACCCCATTGAAATTTCCCCCCTCACCAAACCCCACCGCAGCAAACCGGGGTTAGTGGAGCGGTTTGAATTATTTATTGTCGGGCGGGAAACCGCTAACAGTTTCTCAGAACTCACCGACCCCATTGATCAGCGGCAACGGTTGGAATTGCAGGCGGCGAAAAAGGCAGCGGGGGATGTGGAAGCCCAGGATGTGGATGAGGATTTTATCACCGCTTTAGAATACGGAATGCCCCCCACAGGAGGTTTAGGGATTGGCATCGATCGCCTCGTGATGGTGTTAACCGATGCCGCCAGTATTCGCGATGTGATTGCTTTTCCGTTACTCAAGGATCACAGCACAGCGATTCAAGCCCATGATTATGATCCCGCCACCCAAGTTTTACGGATCACGTTCCAAAATGGCAATATTTACGATTACCATGATGTCCCCCCCCAAATTTACGAAGATTTAAGAAAAAGCGTTTCTGTGGGGCAATTCTTTAATCAAGAAATCCGGGAACAATACGGGTGCGATAAGGTACGCTAGTGCGGATCGCATCGTTTAGGCAATTTTGCCCCCTCACCCCCAATCCCTCTTCCACAAGGGGAGAGGGACTTTCAAGAAAAGAGAAGCATTGTTTTGTGTAGGGGCGTTGGCGTAAGCCTGCCGGAGGCACAAAAATTAAAAATTTTTCGCCCCTCCCTTGCTCCCCTAACGAGATAATTTCACCAAAGCCTCCTGTACTGCGGGAGGCAAACGGCGCATAATTTTGCCATTATCGCGGTCAATAGCCACCAACGTAACCAGGGCAGAAACACACAATTCTTGAGTTTCCAAATTTTGAATTTGATAGGCCCAATCAATGCGCACCCCCTTCATTTCCATCATCCGCGTTTTCACCACCGCCCCCTCACCCATTTTGAGGGAACGATGGTAACGCAGCGACAATTCCACCACCGGCAAATCGCAACCCAACCGCACCAACTCCGTAAAATTAATGCCAATGGATTGTAAACATTCCACCCGCGCCTCCTCCATCCAAGTCACATAGGCCCCATGCCAAACAATACCCCCATAATCCGTATGGTGGGGATGGGCTTTCACCACATATTCAAACCATTTATCTGTCGTGGCATGGAGGGCTTGGTCTTCAACGAGGGCAGTAGTAGGAGGAAGTTGGGCTTGGGATTCCGTCATAACTAGATTAAAAATGAATGTTCGCAATCAAAAAAGACTTATCTAAGATGTTCAATGGGAGATTGGGTTAAACTTTGCAGTTTTTCAGCAACTTCTGTACGATGACATCGTTCTGAATCCATTTCAGCACATAACAATAAAACACTACCTTTTTTAAGCATTTCTGCCACATCTAATAAACTATTTTTAACATCTTGATCTTCTGGAGGAATCCAATGTTTAGATCCTGATGTATTACCAAGAGCTAATTGTGATGAATATTCAATATTATGTAGTTCACAAAATTTTGCAATAGAATCTCCATACCATTTTCGCGACCAAGCACGGGGATTCAATCGTACATCCACCACCGATTTTACTTCAAAAAGCTGTAGATAATGTAAAAAAGAATCATAGTCTTTGCGATTGCCATACCCAAAGGTGACAATTGTGCCAACGGATTGAGATTGTATTACAGGGCCGTCATTATTCCCATTAACACAATTATTCAGTTTTTTTTGAATTGCCAAAAATTTCAACTGAATTTCAAGTTTAACCAAAAGATACTGCAAAAAGATTTTCTGTTGTGAATGAGTAAATTCTTTTTCAATGACTGCCATAATTTTAAAATCCTTAAAATAAATTTAGTTGATTTGCGGTTTGTAGGGGTGGATAAAAAAGTCCAATCGTCATAAATGTTTGGGGACGAGCTTGAAGATTACCCACAATAAAATATAGATCGGTTTTGGCCAACTGCTCTAGCTTTTGTTTAACCTTGCTAGTCGCATCCTTTTCTTTCTCTGCTAAGGTTTTACCATTAGAACTATCTCTACACTTGCGATACAGTTCAGAAATTTCCCAGTCAGGGTTTGCTCTCGTAGTACTTAAGTCTCTGTTTTACCATTCATCAATAGAGTTTACCCATTAAATTATCATTAATTTTTGTGGGAACCGATGGCAAAACCTCCCCAGATGGGGAGGTTTTGGGTTGGGAGGAGGGTCGATCTTATTGCCTAGTGCAGGCGGTGAGGAGGGTTTGCTCCAGTTCCCCCAGTTCACCGAGGGCATGGTAGCCCTTGAGGCTGGTTTGCCGTTGGGCTTCGCCGGCCACGATCACCGTTTCCCCTTGGAGGGCGATCGCATAATCACTGACTTCCTCGGTGTAGGGGTCGGTAATCGCCAGTTGCAGGGCATCGGGGGCGACTGTGCCGGTAAAGCAAGCATATTCCGATTGAATGTAATAGGATGCGCCCTGGACTCGGCCTTGATCAACGGTGAAGACTAAATATTCCTGATTGAATTGATCCCGCTGGGGGGCTTCGCCGTACAAATAGGTGCCATTGGGGAGGGCGATCGCCTCCTGTAATTCCTGCAATTGCTGGGGTTGACTCTGGGCCGCCGTTGCCAGGGCGATATTCCCCAAAAGGGCGATCGCCACTGCAAAAAAAGCTTGCCATTTTGTTTGTTTTGCGGTAAAACCTAACATATTCTCTGCACTCCTCTGATTAAATCCAACCAGCAACCACCACGATCTACCGAGAAAACCCTCAGGTTTTTCCCAGTTCCCTTTTCTTACCCTCAAGGGCAAGACGACGGGTTTCGGATAACACCGTTGTATTGGCCTACTTCTACTGTAACGTCTTGATTTGAAGGGGCGGGGTGGCCTTCGTAAAAATACAGAGATTCCCTCACAAAACTTTAAGATTCAGCCCCAAACGAGCAGGGCTAGGGGGCGATTCTCCAATGGAGAGGCTGTGCCAACGCCCCCATGTGGGGGTGGGGGGCGATCTCGCCCCCTCCCCTCCTCTACTCTCGCCCCCAAATCCCCAACCGCTGCTCATAGGCCACCTTCTGCGCCTCAACGTAGTCCTGACTGCAAAACTCAGAATCCCCAACATTCGCCATGGCCAACTCTGCCGCTACCAATTGCAGGTTTAAGCGTTGGTCATTCACCAAAAACTCAGCCGGTCGTAGCTCTGGCTGGGGTAAGGGTCGGGGCAAGGGGGAAGAACTGGGGGATGGGAAAGATTGTGAACTGACCCTTTTCGCGACGGAGAACCGAAATGGCTGAAATGGTGATTATTTCGTTAAATGGTTCGATGCCTGACGGGGCAAGGGTTTCAACCCTGTTCAAGGGTGCTGTTAGGGCTGGGATCGGGTCAATTTTTGTTGTCCGTCGATCTTCCCCCTTGCAACCCTTGCCCCGCTTGGGCTTAAAATGGAGGGGTCTCCACTCGCTGGAGACCCTAATTGATTGGAAACCAGTTCCGGGTACGCCAACGAGGAATAGTCCCTTGGGTGTCTCCACTCGCTGGAGACCCTAATTGATTGGAAACGCGTTTTAAGCCTTATTTCCAAGGTGTGAATTTCCGTCTCCACTCGCTGGAGACCCTAATTGATTGGAAACCAACATCCAAGCCAGGGCCAGGCGGTGCGGCGGCATCCAAGTCTCCACTCGCTGGAGACCCTAATTGATTGGAAACTATAGTCAAGATCACTGTTATCGTAATAGATGTAAGTCTCCACTCGCTGGAGACCCTAATTGATTGGAAACCCTGTCGGTTCTTTTACTTATAAAGGTCGGGTATATAGTGTCTCCACTCGCTGGAGACCCTAATTGATTGGAAACCAGCCAAGTAAACCAGGTTAGGATCAGCGTGAGTATCCCCGTCTCCACTCGCTGGAGACCCTAATTGATTGGAAACGTGAGGGTACTCAACACCACAGTATCCACATTTCACGTCTCCACTCGCTGGAGACCCTAATTGATTGGAAACACTCACACTTGACGGTATTGGATTGAGATCCGTCACCCGTCTCCACTCGCTGGAGACCCTAATTGATTGGAAACATGCAGCTTAATTCCCCAATCTAAATCGGGAGATGTCTCCACTCGCTGGAGACCCTAATTGATTGGAAACGTTAGTTCCTTTTTTGGGACATTGTACGCTTCAAGGTCTCCACTCGCTGGAGACCCTAATTGATTGGAAACTTTTGATTTGTTAAGATGAACCCCCATAGGAAGGGATGTCTCCACTCGCTGGAGACCCTAATTGATTGGAAACTCGAGTAACAAGTGGAGCCGGTAAAGGTCAATTTATCACCAAAGTCTCCACTCGCTGGAGACCCTAATTGATTGGAAACCCAAGATGTAGTCACCCACATCTGATGCAACCATTTGTCTCCACTCGCTGGAGACCCTAATTGATTGGAAACTTAACGCCACCATTGGGGCTTACGATGCCTTGGGGCTGGTCTCCACTCGCTGGAGACCCTAATTGATTGGAAACACGGCTGGGTATGGTTTGGGGGAATCCCCAGACGCTGTCTCCACTCGCTGGAGACCCTAATTGATTGGAAACACCCTATTACCATAATATTCGGAAGCATTAATCCCTAGTCTCCACTCGCTGGAGACCCTAATTGATTGGAAACTCAATTGCTTTTTGATAACGTGCAAGTGGTTTCTTGAGCATATGTCTCCACTCGCTGGAGACCCTAATTGATTGGAAACCTAAGCAAAGTAACGATCTATTTGACCGTAAGCTCGTACTACCTGTCTCCACTCGCTGGAGACCCTAATTGATTGGAAACCCCACGAATTTGGGAGCGACGTAGTAGGGATTTAAGGTCTCCACTCGCTGGAGACCCTAATTGATTGGAAACGTACACGCCCAAGCGTGAACGATTTGATCCCCATTCAGTCTCCACTCGCTGGAGACCCTAATTGATTGGAAACTTAAGTTCTGAAGGCTCTTTCAGTTCTAACGTATGCGCTTGTCTCCACTCGCTGGAGACCCTAATTGATTGGAAACACTTCTAAAGGATGAAGGCAGAAGGATGTAGGGCTTTGCCCGTGCGTAGCAGGATGAATTGGGAAATTAACCTCCCCTTTCTGCCTTCTGATTTCTGCCTTCTGCCTTTAAATCTCCCCCGCTGGAAACCCAAGTGTGTTCAGCAACGGGAAAAGCGTGATTGAGCCTGGTGGTTTCGTAAGAAAAAAATGTGGTGGTGGGGCGGTGGGGGTGCGATCGCGATCTACTGAAAATGGTGCAGTAAGCTATTGTTTATTTTTTGGGATTGTTCCACACCATTTGTCTATATGTTTTTGAGTTTTCTGGAGCAATATAAGGTTCAATTTCTATAAAACCATTTTTCTGATAAAAGCTCTGTGTTTGTTCATTATGAATAGCGGTAACTAAGTAAATAGGAGATATACAAATTCTCTTGATATGGTTAATTAATTTTGATCCACGCCCTTTTCTGTGTTCATCTTGCCTAACATCTAATCTATCAATTTTTGTTTTATCATCAAATTCTTGTACAACAATAAAACCAATGACTTTTCCATCGAAATTTAGTCCGATCCATGCTCTATTTTTTTTGACAGAATCTGCTATTCCTGCAACTTCTCTGTCAAAATCTTCAGGAAGAATATTCTCTTGAAGAATTTTGATCACTTCCTGCCAGTACTTATTTTTGTATTTTACTATTTGCACTTATTTCTTAAACCCATGCGATATTTAACATTATAGTTGATAACCAGTTCTTCATCGTGGATACACGGGTGCAAAAATGGCCATCACAACCGCAAAGAGAAGGTGAGTGCGTAGATCAGTTGGGTCATTGTTGAATTCTCCGGTGGTTGTCGTAAGAAAAAAATGGTGGGGGTGCGATCGCTCTCGTTGGAACTGGGTATGGTTTCGTAAGAAAAAAATATTGGGGGTGGTGGGGGGCGGGGTGATCCAGCAGGCTTGATCACTGTGCCTAAGTCCCATTCCGTCTTGCCCTCGCAGGGCGGCGGCCTGATCGTAATTCCGGCTCATACCCATCTTGGATAAACCAGTAGTGCTGGGGTTCATCAAAGGGGTTGTTGAGAATGGGTTTGTTGACTTCGTAGGTCATTGTGGCTTGCGACTAGGATCAAAAGGAAAAATTCTTCTTTAACGAATTCTTCTTTGAAGAAAGTATTCATAGTGACTATTTGATTCGTTTTTGTGATCTTCCTGAAAATGGAAAATCGTCAATCCATCCTGAATTAAGTAATCTAATACTATGGAAAGCATTTCTTGAGACGGATTAGAAAATTCAACAGTACCGCTGCGTGAACGTATGGTGAGAGAGTTTTCTTCATTTACAAATTCACTGAACCATCCTTCTTCTGTCTCTGATCTATAATTTAAGTGAACTTCTAGATAGTAAGATTGCTGATCTAGAAATTTTTCCCTAATTTTATTTAAAATGGCATCTTTCGTTTCTTCATTCATATGTTTTCACCACTACAAACTTTTAGTTACCAACAACTCATTGCCGCGATCATCAATGACTTTCACCGCAATCTCGTGATACCCTCCCGGCTCAAACGGGGCGCTGGTTGTCCCGGCTAGGTGCTCCCACACCTCATCGTTGTAAGTGCCTTTGAGGGATTTTCTGATGCTATCCCAGGCATTGGTGCGGGGGAAGAACGCTTGATTGACTAGGTCGTGGGGGTTTGCGCTTCTTGAAATGCTTCTCTGTGCCAATGTCGGGGCGTTGGGGGTGTTCCTCGCTGTGGTTATAGTTCTGGGCTGACTTGGGCTTCTTGTTGGATGGTTTTGGCATACAGTCCCGTGGAATTTTTTCTTACAACATAATGCCCTGGTCTTTCGCCAACTGCTCCAGCGCCTTCATCGCTAGGGGGGAGGGCGTGGCCTTCCCGTTCTCCCAACGGTTAACGCTGTTGACATCCTCCCCGACCTAAAGGAACGGGGATTCCCAGTCTGCCTACATTAAGTAGACTCCTGACGGGTAGACAGACAAGCAACTGCCCCAGATCGGGGTCTAACACTGCTTAACGCCTGTCCATTCAGGTCGGCTTGCCCAGCCGCCAAAACATTAAGTTTCAATGCCTCCACGATACCATAGAAAGAGAAAACTGGATCAATAAAATAAATTGGGCGAGAAAAGCCGCCCTAAAAGGGCGGGGCTTCAGACCCATTAGTTTTGGTGTCTCCGCCCAATTGGTTAGCCCCAGGGGTTTCCCTGCTTTTTACCAAAAATCTGGGTCTAAAGCCCCGTCCTGACTTCGACAAGCTCAGTCACCATCCAGGGCGGCTTTTGATGGTGTATAATCATGCTCTAGCGGGTAGGGTAATCAACCGCTCTAAAAACCCGATGCTACCTAACCCGTAGCCACTGAACCTTGGCAATTGAATCTATGGGGTTCTACTTCATTGTTCTAGACCTCCCTGCAAGTAGGTAAAAGATTCACAGGGACTAGACGAGTCAGTTTTTGGCAAATATTGCTGCCAATGCAAACAAATTTTGGAGCAATCCAACTACGGTGGGGCACACCGAAAGTAACGCTTGGGGAGAGAACCACCTCTATTTAGGACTTCGCAAGGAATCCTGGGTAAGTGGACTCGGTGAGCCAAGAATCCCCGCACCTTTAGGCCGGGGAGTGTCAAAATTATTATAAAAACCGCCATCCGCCTCCTTGGGTTAAATGTCCATCGCCCAAGGTATCCCCATGGGGACTTGACCCAAGGGTAAAAGGGTGGCTGCGATTTCCTCTAAAGCATCCCTTTAAGGTAGTCACTAACGCTTGTCGCCATTACGCTAGAAAACGCCAATATGAAGAAAGACATCACGCGCTATCGCAACATCGGAATTTTTGCCCACGTTGACGCAGGCAAAACCACCACCACCGAACGGATTTTGAAGCTCACGGGTAAAATCCACAAAATCGGGGAAGTCCATGATGGGGCGGCAACCACGGACTTCATGGAGCAGGAGCAAGAGCGCGGCATTACGATTCAATCGGCGGCGACCTCCTGTTTTTGGAAAGAACACCAACTCAACATCATCGACACCCCGGGCCACGTTGATTTCACCATTGAGGTGTACCGCTCTCTGAAGGTACTCGATGGCGGTGTGGGTGTGTTTTGCGGTTCCGGTGGCGTAGAGCCGCAATCGGAAACCAACTGGCGCTACGCCAACGATTCCAAAGTGGCGCGGATTATCTACGTCAACAAGCTCGATCGCACCGGAGCCGATTTTTACCGGGTTGTTAAACAGGTGAAGGATGTCCTAGGGGCGCAGCCCTTGGTGATGACGCTGCCCATTGGGGTTGAAAACGAGTTTACGGGTGTGGTGGATCTCCTCACCCGCAAAGCCTGGATCTGGGATGAATCGGGTGATCCCTTAAACTTCACGGTTCAAGAAGTCCCCGCTGACATGGTGGATGATGTAGAAGCCTACCGGGAAGAGTTAATCGAGTTGGCGGTGGAGCATGACGATGCGGCCATGGAGCAATACCTCGAAGGCGAGGAGCCGGATCTCGAAACCATTAAAACCTGTATTCGTACCGGAACCCGCAAGCTCGCTTTTTTCCCCACCTATTGCGGTTCCTCCTTTAAAAATAAAGGGGTGCAATTGGTGCTGGATGCCGTTGTCGATTATCTCCCCAACCCCTTAGAAGTGAATCCTCAGCCTGAGGTAGATCTCGAAGGCAATGAAACGGGCCAATATGCCACCGCTGAAATTGATAAACCGCTGCGGGCCTTGGCGTTCAAAATCATGGACGATCGCTTTGGGGCTTTGACGTTTACGCGGATCTATTCCGGGATGCTTGCCAAAGGCGATACGATCCTCAACACCGCCACGGGTAAAACGGAACGGATTAGCCGTTTGGTGGAAATGCACGCCGATTCCCGTGAGGAAATTGAATCGGCCCATGCGGGGGATATTGTGGCCATTGTCGGGATGAAGAATGTCCAAACGGGTCACACCCTTTGCGATCCCAAACATCCAGCAACCTTAGAGCCGATGGTCTTCCCGGATCCGGTGATTTCCATTGCCGTTAAGCCCAAGAAGAAGGGCGGTGATGAAAAAATGGGGATGGCCTTGAGCAAGATGGTTCAGGAAGATCCTTCCTTCCATGTGGAAACCGATCAAGAGAGCGGTGAAACGATCCTCAAGGGGATGGGGGAATTGCACCTTGATATCAAGGTGGATATTCTCAAACGTACCCATGGCGTAGAGGTGGAAGTGGGTAAACCCCAGGTGGCTTACCGGGAATCGATCACGAAGCGGATCGAAGATACCTATGTTCACAAGAAACAGTCTGGGGGTTCCGGTCAATACGCCAAGATCGATTACATTCTAGAGCCGGGTGAAGTGAGTACGGGCTTCCAGTTTGAAACGAAGGTGACGGGGGGGACAGTTCCCCGTGAATTTTGGCCGGCGGTGCAAAAAGGGTTTGAGCAGAGTATTGAGAAGGGGCCGCTGGCGGGGTTCCCCTGTGTGGATCTGAAGGTGACGCTGATTGATGGGGGCTTCCACCCGGTGGATTCTTCGGCGATCGCCTTTGAAATCGCTGCCCGTGCTGCCTACCGTCAATCCTTACCCAAGGCTGGCCCTCAATTGCTGGAGCCGATCATGGCGGTGGATGTGTTTACCCCTGATGACTATATGGGGGATGTGATTGGCGATCTCAACCGTCGTCGGGGGATGATTAAATCCCAAGAGCCGGGCCCGACGGGGGTACGGATTAAAGCCGATGTGCCTTTGAGTGAAATGTTTGGCTACATTGGCGATCTGCGGACGATGACTTCTGGGCGGGGTCAGTTCTCGATGATCTTTGCCCATTACGCCCCTTGTCCCAACAATGTGGCGGAAGAAGTGATTAAGGAAACCAAAGAACGGCAAGCGGCGGCGGTGTAGGTCGTACAGTTAAATTTGAGCAAGGGGACGTGAGCCACGTCCCCTTTTTTTGTCGGTTTCCGTCAGGAAACATTGAGGAAACATTGAGGAAGATGGGGCGGGGAAAGGGGGGGAGAAGTTGATGGGGTAAGGCTTTGGGCTATTAACGGGGATTGAGCGGGAGCGTTGTGCGATCGCCATTATCTCCCCTAGGGTGAGAAGAAGGATTACAGTGATCTACAACACGATTCCTTACTTTTTGCGCGTTTACGGAGAACCAAATGCTAGAAGCCTATCGCAACCATGGGGCCGAGCGGGCCGCCTTGGGTATTCCGCCCCTGCCCCTCAATGCTGAACAAACCGCTGAACTTTGCGAACTGCTCAAGAATCCGCCCGCAGCAGAGAAAGAAGAATTGTTGATGCTGTTGCGCGATCGCATTCCCCCCGGTGTGGATGAAGCGGCCTATGTGAAAGCGGGGTTTTTAACCGCCATTGCCAAGGGGGAAATTCACTGTCCCCTGATTTCCAAACAGGGGGCGGTGGATCTGCTGGGAACGATGGTAGGGGGCTATAATGTGCAGTCCCTGGTGAGTTTGCTCAAAGCGCGGGATCAGGAAGTGGCCCGGACGGCGGCGATCGCCCTCTGTCAAACCACCCTTGTTTTTGATGCCTTCAACGATGTTTTAAAACTCTCGGAAGTCAACCCCCACGCCAAACAGGTGATCGACGCATGGGCGAACGCCACCTGGTTTATTAGCAAGCCCAAACTTCCCGAAACCCTCACCGTCACGGTTTTCAAAGTTCCCGGCGAAACCAACACCGACGACCTTTCCCCCGCCCCCCACGCCACCACCCGCCCCGATATTCCCCTCCATGCCCTCGTGATGCTGGAAACGCGGATGCCGGAAGGGTTAGCCACCATTGCCCAACTCAAGGAAAAGGGCCACCCCGTCGCCTATGTTGGTGATGTGGTGGGGACTGGTTCTTCGCGGAAATCCGCCGCCAACTCGATGCTGTGGCATATTGGCAGTGATATTCCGTTTATTCCCAACAAGCGATCGGGCGGCGTTGTCCTTGGCGGTAAAATTGCCCCGATTTTCTTCAACACCTGTGAAGATTCCGGCGCACTCCCCATTGAATGCGATGTCAACGCCCTCAATACGGGGGATGTGATCACGATTCATCCCTACGCCGGGAAAATCACCAACGCAGCGGGGGAAACGCTGACGACGTTCAGCCTCAAGCCGGAAACGATCATGGATGAGGTGCGGGCTGGCGGTCGTATTCCCCTGTTGATCGGTCGGAGCCTGACGGACAAAACCCGCGAGGCTTTGGGTTTATCCCCTAGTGAACTGTTCACCCGCCCCACCACCCCCACCGACACCGGCAAAGGTTTCACCCTCGCTCAAAAAATGGTGGGTAAAGCCTGCGGCCTCCCCGGTGTGCGGCCCGGCACGGCCTGCGAACCGCTGATGACCACCGTTGGCTCCCAGGACACGACGGGGCCGATGACGCGGGATGAATTGAAGGAACTGGCCTGTCTCGGCTTCTCCGCCGATCTAACGCTGCAAACCTTCTGTCATACTGCCGCCTATCCCAAACCCGTCGATATTAAAACCCAAAAAGACCTCCCGGACTTCTTCTCGACGCGGGGCGGTGTGGCCCTCCGGCCCGGCGATGGCATCATCCATTCCTGGTTAAACCGGATGCTGTTACCGGATACCGTCGGCACGGGGGGCGATTCCCATACCCGTTTCCCGTTGGGGATTTCGTTCCCGGCGGGTTCGGGGTTGGTGGCCTTTGCGGCGGCGTTGGGGGCGATGCCTTTGGATATGCCGGAATCGGTGAAGGTGCAGTTTACCGGGGAGTTGCAACCGGGGGTAACATTGCGGGATATTGTCAACGCGATTCCTTGGGTGGCGATGCAGCAGGGCAAACTGACGGCGGGCAAGGGCGATAAAATCAACGTTTTTAATGGCCGGATCATGGAAATGGAAGGGTTGCCGGATCTGAAGGTTGAGCAGGCTTTTGAACTCACTGATGCGACGGCGGAACGCTCCTGTGCGGGGTCAACAATCAAGCTCAGTGAGGCAACGGTGGCGGAATATTTACGCTCTAATGTGGCGCTGTTAACGAATATGGTGGCGCGGGGCTATCAAGATGCAAAAACGCTGATGCGTCGGGTGGCGAAAATGGAGCAATGGCTCGCGAATCCGGAGTTAATGTCTGCGGATGCTGATGCGGAATATGTGGATATTTTGGAGGTGAATTTGAATGAAATTAAGGAGCCAATTGTGGCGGCTCCCAATGATCCCGATAATGTCAAGTTAATGTCTGAATGTGCGGGGGATACGATCCATGAGGTGTTTATTGGGTCTTGTATGACGAATATTGGCCATTACCGGGCGGCGGCGAAAATTCTGGAGGGGGCTGGCCCGGTGAAGGGTCGGCTCTGGATTTGTCCCCCAACGCGGATGGATGAAAAGCAGTTGCGGGAAGAGGGGATCTATGGCATTTTCGCCGCTGCGGGGGCGCGGACGGAGATGCCGGGTTGTTCTCTTTGTATGGGGAATCAGGCGCGGGTTGAGGATGGGGTGACGGTGTTTTCGACTTCGACGCGCAATTTCAATAACCGCATGGGCAAGGGGGCGCAGGTGTATCTGGGTTCGGCGGAGTTGGCGGCGGTTTGTGCGCTGTTGGGTAAGATTCCGACGGTGGCGGAGTATATGGCGATCGTCACTCAAAAGATTGATCCTTTTGCGGCGGATCTCTACCGTTATCTCAATTTCGACCAAATTGCGGGGTTTGAGGATGAGGGTCGGGTGATTCCGTTGGAGGAAATGCCGAAGATCGAGGACATCCTCGGTATGCCCGCCGCTGTGAAGTAGCACAAAATTCACGCTCTGATCTTATAATGAGGGTGGGTCAAAATTGGCTCACTCTTTTCTTTTTTCATAGAGTTTTTGCATAAAAAGCTATCTTCAATGGGAAAAGGGTTTATTTGTTAACAGTTATCATCATCTCCTTGTATGAAATTAGTCTGGTTTGAACTTCACGGATACAAAAGGTTTAAGGAATCTGTAAAACTTAACGTTGATGGTAAGTTGGTTGCTCTTGTTGGAGAGAATGAAGTAGGAAAAACTTCTATCCTTAAAGCCATGCAAAGCATGAACTACAATTCGCGATTCACCCAGGGTGATGTCATACAAGATATCACTCGTGATTATGATTTTGAGGAGCAACATGATGTTTTAAAAGCAACATTTTGGATTGAACAAGAAGACAAGGATTATGCACGGGATATTTTGTTTATTGAAAAACTAAAATGGATTGAATTGGCAAAAAAAAAGCAAGGCGAAAAAGAAACAAAATTTTTCTTTGAGAAAGATATAGAAAAATATGCATTTTCTTGGATTTATAGCTTTACTGAATGTACATTAAAATCTCTTGAGACAAAACAATCTCTTGGCACATACAACATTAAAAAAGATATTTCCTCTTTTATTGATCAACTCAAATTGTTTGAAAAAAAAGAAGACAAGGACAATAAAGAATTAAAAGATTTAATAGAGAATTTGCAGGAGTCAGCACTAATTATCCATAATAATTTTCTTCTAAATGATCAAGATCCAAAGGGCAATAGTCGAATTAAGTTTCTGGAATCATTGATCAATGCAACAGAAGCCATTCTTGCTATACGCAGAGGGAACTATCCACATCTTGAAAAACAAAAGAAGCTATTAGAGGATAGAATACCAGAGTTTCTTTTCTTTACTGAACAAGATCGCGATCTACAATATAAATATGATATTTCAACTTACTTTTCAAAAGAAAACAATCCAGCTATTCCGAGAAGTCTTAAGAATCTGGAAAGTGCATTGAATTTGTCTCTAAAAGGTTTGTTTGAAGCTGCTCAAAAAAATAATCAAGCTAAAATCGAGGATTTACTAGAGCATGCAAACTTGAATCTTAAGAACTTGCTTAATGAATCTTGGTCACAATCATCCCTTACTGCAAAACTCATCTTTAATAAAACAGAGATCCAAATACTACTAAAATCTGACAAAGGTGGTCATACAATACTAGCTGAACGTAGTGATGGACTAAAAAGCTTCTTCACATTGATGCTCTTTCTATCACAGAAGAAAGATCTAAAAGTCAAGCCGATCATCCTAATTGATGAAATTGAGTCACGGTTACACTATGATGCACAAGCTGATGTAGTTCAAATGTTAGCCCGACAAGAGTTAGCATCTAAGGTAATTTACACAACTCATTCAATTGGTTGCCTACCAGAAGACTTAGGCAATGGAGTTCGTCTGATAAAGTCGGATGGAAACCATAGCAAAATTGAGAATTACTTTTGGCAAGAACAAGAAGATGTTGGATTTACTCCACTACTCTTCGGAATGGGAGCGAAAACATTAGCTTTTATTCCAGTGCGATGTGCATTAATCACAGAAGGGCCTACAGATATGCTGTTGCTTCCTGCCTTACTAAAAGAATACTTAAGACAAGAAGTTCTTGGTTTTCAAGTTGTTCCCGGCTTATCTGAGGCTTCTGACAATCAAATTCGTTTGCTAGGTTCTCAAGGTAAAAAAACTGCCTATCTTGTAGATGGTGATGAGGCAGGAACAAAAATAGCTAGCCAACTTCGCAGTAGTGGTGTGCCAGATGAGAAGATCATTATTCTTCCTCAAGTTAATCAGCAAAATAGTATTTTGGAAGACTACATTGATATAGATAGTTATGTTCATGCTGTTAACATTGAACTCCAACGATCTCATGGCACAAGTAAGCAAATTACTTCGAGTGATGTTGAACTACCGAACAGATATAGAAAGCTTGATGATTGGTGTAAAATTCAAGGAATAAAGCCATTAAGTGAAAAAAAACGAGCTATAGCTTATCATTTACTGGAACATCGTTATGATTATCCTCTGTATAATCAAGATGCTAGTGATAGCTTAAAAGAATTATACGAAAAGATTTGCAAAGCTCTGGAGGCATAGGGTGTGTCAGTTGAGTTCAATCATGACATAGTGATTCAATTTTACCTGACGCACCATTCACCCAGAAGTTTTATTGTTTATGGACAACAACCGTTTACCCAATATTTCATCTCGTGCCATGGCAGAGCCATGGCATGGGTGTTAGGCGGCTCTGCCGCCTGGTGGGGGAGGGAAGCGGAGCCTCCAGGAGGGCATTACTTAGCAGAGCCAAGTAACGAGAAATTAATTGGCTTGGGGGCGAAAGATTTTTCGCCCCTACATTATAGGATCTGATGAAGCAGATTCTAGATTAGGTGAGAGTTCATCTCGTGCCATGGCTCTTTGGCATCAGAGATTAATCATTCTGACGCACCCTACGATTCTTTCTTGATAGTTCAAAATCGAGTTGTAGGCTTGATCTGCGTAGGGGCAAAAAATTTTTCGCCCCTACATCAGGTTGACAAATTTTCAGTAATGAACCACAAAGAAAGGTTGGCAATGCCCACCCTACACCTCATTTTGAACGATTTTACCCCGTTCAATGCGTTACAAAAGCTATTAATTAGCCCTCTATTTTCATTAACTATATTGAAAAATCAGCAGGCCAAATAAAATATGGCCCATATTTTTGACTCATTTTGAATTCACCCCCTGCTTCTTTTCCTTTAGCCGTGAGGTAGTTCTTTCCTTCTTTAATCTCGATGTAATGAGAACTAATAAGCTGATCAAGAAAGATGTTTGTTTTTATACCAAGTTTCTGTGCCAATTTTGATGTAGTAATTTTTTTATGAGTGCCATTTTCAGTTTCCGATTTCGGATCTATTTTGTTTGATACTTTCTTCACTTTCTCAAATGAAACTTTTATTTCATCACTGATTCTGATAATTCGTTGAGCTTCTTCATAAGCGTCCTTGTATAACACAGCGTCCTCACCTCTATAGATGAGGATTCCCATCTCGTTATTATTAATCTGGCTAAATTCATAAAGATTGAGACTTGTTACAATACATAATTCTTCATTTATGTAGCATTTGGCATGAAGATTCTTGCAAAAGCTTGTTCGGATATAGTTAAGTTCCTTGAGCCAGTTTATTTCTTCATCTTGAAGTTCATTTTTTCCATAGACTATCCTAACATCAATTTTGAGCCTATTTTTGTCTTCAAGAAGTTCTTTTATTCTATCATTCAGCTTAAGGAATGGGCTGATTAGAATGAGACGATCTTTTGCTGTTTTAATTAGTTCTTCAAGAAAATAATTTGTAGCACTTGTATTTAAAAATTTTGCCATTTTTTCTTCAAATTAAAATTAATACTATCTAACTTTTTTAAGAAGGCTAACTATTAATTAGACGATGATTAGAGCAGCCTAGCGGCTTTTAAGACGCTGAAAAGCCGAAGTTCTTTCACATCTAAATCCTGGCCGAAACTATAGCACATAAATGTCGAGGTGTCAAAAATTGTTAGATCATATCAGCAATCATAAATTCAAAAGTTGACAGCCATCCATGGGAGTGAAGAGGATAGAAGACATTGAGTGAGGGGCTAGCGATGGAAAAGCAACCCCTGAGTTTTGCCGTAATACTGACTGAACTGTAAACCCGACATTCCGCAGATTGCTCAATAAATGGTGCGTCAGCCGTGACGCTGCTCTTTGGCATCAGAGATTAATCACTCTGACGCATCCTACGATTTTAAAATCCGGTTGTAAAATTGATTGGTGTGAGGGCGAAAAATTTTTCGCCCCTACATCACCCCGCATCAGGTTAGCAAATTTTCAGCCACCACAAAGTAGAGTTGGCATTGCCCACCCTACTCCTCAACTTTTGATTGAGTAGGGGCGATCGCCCAAACATCAATCCCTTCCCCGCGAGACTGTGGGCTTTACTCTGGGCTTTACTCTGGGGTTTGATGAATTTTTCTCTCAAAAGCGGTTTAGTTTCCAACCCCCGTGCAATTCTAGAAATAGAACAATCTTCATACTCCCTGGAGGCTGGCATGGAACCCAAAACCCAAGAGCAGGCAATTCTCTTTGCGGAACCAAAGGCGATCGCCAAAATTCTCGTCGCCGTTGATCCACACAACACCAATCCCCAAGTGTTTGCCCAAGCTGTCCATTTAGCCCAACTCCATGGGAGTGAATTGCACATTTGCCACTGCATCCATGATCTCTTGCCACCGGCATCCAATGCCTTTGCAGGGGGAAGTTTGGGGATGTATGGCGGCTCATTTTCCCCAGAACTATTTGAGCAATCTCAATCCCTAATCCAAGAGGAGCGGCAACGGATTAATCTCTGGCTCCAGCAATTTATTCACCATGCCCAAGCCCAAGGCGTAAATGCCACCTTTCACCATGGCGAAGGAGATCCGGGGTTTTATATTTGCAAACTAGCCCAGGATTGGCAGGCGGATCTCGTCGTTGTTGGCCGTCGGGGCCGCAGTGGCCTATCTGAAATGCTCATGGGTAGCGTCAGTAATCATGTCGTTCACCATGCCCCCTGTGCGGTTTTGGTCGTGCAGTAGTTGCTGTAGGGGCGTTGGCGTAAGCCTACCGGAGGCACAAAAATTTTTCGCCCCTACTTCCCCCGCACAATATCCACACAAATCCCCCCGCTAAAATTGGGAATCGGCGCGGCTAACTTGGTCAGTTGTACCCGCACCTGTTCCACCAGAGGCAAGGTGAGGATTTGCGCGGCAATGACGGTGGCGAGACGTTCGATCAGGGCAAACCGTTGGGTGGCGATGGTGGTTTGGGCGATCGCAATACAATCTCGATAATCGAGGGTATCTTCAAGGCGATCGCTCTCCCCTGCGGCGGCTAAATCTACCCATAGCGTTAAATCCACCGTGAACCATTGCCCTAAAACCTGCTCTTCGGGCAATGCGCCGGTATAGCCATAGGCGCGAATCCCTGTGAGTTTGATTTGATCTCGGTGTGTGCTATCGGCCATTAGGCTAAATCCCGGTGGGTGAAGGGTTTGGCTTGATCACCGCTGTAGGTGGCGGCGATGTGGCCGCTGCCGGTGAGTTGGTATTTATAGGTAATTAACCCTTCCAAACCCACAGGGCCACGGGGGGGAATTTGGGCAGTGCTGATCCCCACCTCGGCCCCGAAACCGTAGCGGAACCCATCGGCGAAGCGGGTAGAGCAGTTGTGAAAGACTCCGGCGGCATCAACGTTTTGCTGAAATTCTTGGGCGATCGCCCCATCTTCTGTGACGATCGCCTCCGTATGCTTGGATCCGTAGGTGTTGATGTGATCAAGGGCGGCGGCTAGATCGGGGACAATTTTAATCGCCAGGATCAGATCACTATATTCCGTCCCCCAATCCCCATCGGTAGCCGTGGCCATGGGGGTAATCGCCTGGGTTGCGGCATCGCCGCGCAATTCCACCCCTTGCGCTTCTAAGGCAGCCACCAAGGGCGGTAGGAGTTGGGGGGCGATCGCCTCATGGATTAATAACGTTTCAATGGCATTGCAGGCCGCAGGATATTGGGTTTTCGCATCGAGGGTGAGGGCGATCGCCATTTCTAGATCAGCAAATTGATCAATATAAAGATGACAAATCCCATCGGCATGGCCCAACACCGGAATCCGGGTATTGTCTTGGATATAGCGGACAAACTCGTTCGATCCTCTGGGGATAATCAGGTCTACATAATCCTCCAACGTCAGCAGAGCGCGGATTTCGGCGCGGGTGGTGAGGAGTTGCACCCCATCGGCAGGAACGGCGGTAGGGGTGATGGCCTGCTGAATGATCCGGGTGAGGGTTTGGCAAGATTGCAACGCCTCGCTACCGCCTTTCAGGATCACGCCATTGCCGGACTTAATCGCCAAGCTGGTGATCTGAATCAGGGCATCGGGGCGGGCTTCAAAAATAATCCCCAACACCCCTAGGGGACAGGTGATCCGCTTGAGGATCAACCCCTGATCTAATTCCCGGTGAATCTGAACATGGCCCAAGGGATCGGGCAATTTCGCCACATCCCCCACGCCAGCGATCGCACTTTTTAACTTACTGGGGCTGAGTTGGAGACGGGCATAGAGGGCTTTGGGCAGATCTGCCCGGATGGCGGCTTCACAATCGGCAGCATTGGCGGCGAGGATCTCCGGGGTGGCGGCTTCGAGGGCGGTGGCGATCGCCTCTAAAGCCCCATGGCGATCATCATGGCTCAACGTTGCCAAATGCCGCGCCGCCCTACGGGTTTGGCGGCCAAGGTCAGTTAAAAGGGGGGAGGTATCGAGGGCAGTCATGGCTCAAGATTCAGATCAGTTCTTGATCTTAAACAATTTTGGCGATCGCCGGAACCCACAGGGCGCAGGTTGCGCCCCAATCCTCCACCGCATCAAATTAAACCGCACCCTTGGGCCGCGAATTCTGCCACCGTTGCCTCTGATAGAGGATGGGTAGTCAAAGCTAGCAATTGATCCTTGGGGAGTGTCAGGTGAGTGGCTCCCGCTGTTAAAGCTGCCGCTGCTTCGTCGGGGGATTTGATACTCGCAGCTAAAATTTTCGTGGGAGAACCCTTGAGGATCGCCGCCATCGCTGCCACCAACGCAATGCCATCCCCTAAATGCTGCGTGGCGCGATTCACATAGGCGATCGCATATTTCGCCCCCCCTTCCGCCGCCACCGCCGCCTGAGCCGGATGATAAATGCCGGTAACGGAACAATCAATGCGGGGGGATAACTGGGTAAGGGCCTGAAAACCTAGGGGTGTGGCGGGAATTTTCAGCACCGTTTGCGGCCCGATGATGCCAGCGGCTTGATAGGCCTCCGAGAGCATCCCCGCCAATGTCGTTGCCGTTAGTTGATAATACAATTCCCCCGAACAGATTCCGCCCAATGCATCTAAGGTTTCCGCTGGGGGGCGATCGCTCTGGGCCAAGAGCTTCGGATTGGTGGTGATCCCCTTCACCCACCCCCAGGACATCACTGTTTTTGCATCATCAATGGAGGCGGAATCAAGATAAAGGGCCATAGGTGTTAAACATTAACCAGAGTATTGTTAATCATAAAATGGCGATCGCCATCTAAAGCAAGCAATCCTTCCCGTTGAAACTTACCCAATAGGCGCGTAATCGTGACGCGGGTTGTGCCGATCGTGCTAGCGAGGGTTTGATGCGTAAACCGGATCGGCAGTTTGATCCAAGGTTGCCCCGGCTGGCTTTCCCCCAATTCCTCCCGCAAGAGGATCAACAGTTGAATTAAACGATCTTCCACCCGCCGCTGACCGGCAATGGCTAAAATCGCCTCGGTCTGCTGCAACCGTCGCCGCGTACTATGCAAAACCGACCGCATCAACACCGCAGAATCCTCAATCTCTTCAAGGCTAAACCATTGGAGATAGACATCCCCTAGGGCGATCGCATCATAAACCGTCAGGCGCGTAAACCAAGGGCTAACAAATTCATAGGGCCGCACCCACCCCAAAATCACCTCATCACCACTCAATTGGCTTGTGGTCAACTGGATAAAACCACAACGCAACAACCACACCCCCGCAGCATTGAGGGGAATCAAATCATAACGGCGGAAAGGATGGAGGCGGCGCTCTTCGTAGGGAAAATCTGTGCGGGGATGGGTGAGGTGAGGCGGGCTTAAAAGGGGGATACCCATGGCTAAATCAGGGAGCGAAAGGGCTAACTGTGGCCATTAATACCATGGGTTTTTGAGGGCTGGGTAAAGGCAAGGTTAACGAAAGGCTGTCGGGGCGAAAAAATTTTTCGCCCCTCTGGAATATTGAGATTTTGACCATCCATTAAATGGACGCAACTGGGTTCGAACCAGTGACCCCGTCGATGTCAACGACGTACTCTAACCAACTGAGCTATGCGTCCTTAGCGATTAACTAAGATAACATATCTTTTGGCTCTGGGCTACATTTAGAGTCAAAAAAATTGCCAATTTTGCTGAATCCGTACATTTAAACTACTATGACCCTTTCCCTGGGCAAAGTTTATCTCGTTGGGGCGGGCCTCAATGCCGCCACCCTCACCCAACGGGGTTTAGCCCTGATCCAAGCCGCTGATGTGATTCTCTACGATGCCCTCCTGGATGCGGCTTTGCTGGCAACGGCCCGCGCTGATTGTGAGGCGATCGCCGTCGGCAAACGGGGGGGCGGCGTGAGTACGCCTCAAAGTGAGATTAATCAGTTATTAGTGAACTATTGCCGGGTAGGTAAACGGGTGGTGCGGCTCAAGGGGGGGGATCCGGGGGTGTTTGGGCGATCGCTCCCGGAGATTACCGCCCTCCAGGCCGCAGGCTGTGCCTGGGAATGGGTTCCGGGGGTATCCACCGCTTTAGCCGCTCCCCTCTTGGCGGGAATTCCCCTCACGGATCAGATCTATAGTTCCGGTTTTGCCGTCATGACCGCCCATGATTTAGACCGCCTCCCCTGGCCCGCCTTAGCCCAGTTAGAAACCTTGGTGTTTTTAATGGGGGGGCGGAATTTAGGGGGAATTTTAGCGCGGTTACGGGGGGCAGGGGTTCCTCCAGCAAGGGCGATCGCCATCATCCAGGCCGCAGGCTCCCCAACTCAACGGGTTTGGCGGGGAACAACCGCTGATATTCTAGAACAGGTGGCGGGGGTTTCCCTTTCGCCCTGTGTGATTGTCGTGGGGGATGTGGTGGAGTTACAGCAAACCAATGGCGGCCCGTTGGCAGGACAACGGATTTTAGTGACGCGGGCAGCGGATCAAGCGAGCCTATTCCGGGATCTTTTGGTGAATTTGGGGGCGCAGGTGGTGGAAATGCCCGCCTTGGAAATTCAGCCCCCCCGCTCTTGGGCGGCCTTGGATGAGGCGATCGCCCACCTCGATCAAGTCCATTGGCTGCTGCTCACCTCTGCCAATGGTGTTGACGGCTTCTTTCAACGCCTCAAACATCAAGGTTTAGACAGTCGCGCCTTAGGGGGTTGTCAAATTGCTGTCGTTGGCCGTAAAACCGCCCAAACCTTGGCCCGTTACCACCTTCAGCCAGATTTCATCCCCCCGGATTATATTGCTGATGCGATGATTGAACATTTTCCGGAGGCGATCGCCCACAAAACCCTGCTTTTTCCCCGCGTCGAAACCGGCGGCCGCGATGTCTTGGTGAAAGCCTTTCGGGAACAGGGGGCGACGGTGTGGGAAGTTCCCGCCTACGAATCCGGTTGCCCCGCTACCTTAGCCCCCGCCGCCCGTGCGGCCTTAGAGCAGGGCGAAATTGACGTGATCACCTTCGCCAGTTCCAAAACCGTCGTTAACGCCCATCACCTCCTCCAAACCATCCCCCACTGGCAAACCCTGTTAGCCCCCATCAAAATCGCCTCCATCGGCCCCCAAACCTCCCAAGCCTGTCTAGACTGCTTCGGTCGCGTCGATATTGAGGCGAAATCCTACACATTGGAGGGCTTAGGGGAGGCGATCGCAACGGCAATTCTCTAGATGTAGGGTGGGCAACGCCCACCGACTAAACAAGACGAAAAAACCAAGGAGCAAAGATTTGGGAGGCCAAGGTTTGGGGGTGAAAGATTTGGAGTGAAAGATTTGGAGCGAAAGATTTGGAGCGAAAGATTTGGAGCGAAAGATTTGGGGCGAAAGATTTTTGTGCCTCCGGCAGGCTTACGCCAACGCCCCTACTTCTCCAACCGCACCACATACCACTGCAAATAAGCCCCCGGCCCCAAATCCAACTCACAACCCGTTTCCATTAAATGGCGGGCTTGCTCGGCCCGTGATCTAAACTTTTCAAGCTCACGGGGCAACGGATCAAGATCCGCCAAAACCCCCTCCAGTTTTGCCTGTAACTCCGCCGCCATCAGAATCACCTCCTCCGGCTGATCCGAAGCCAACACCACATAGGCATCCTCTTGATACATAATCCCATCCGCCATCATTCCCCCCGCTCAACCCTAGCTCTTTAGAATAGTTAAAGATCAACCATAGCGCAGACTCTTCCCTTCATGGCTAACCCCTTGCTCACCCTCCCCTACGAAACCCTTTTAGAAAATTTAGGGGATGATTATTATGATGTTGTAGCGGCGGCCACCTTCCCCCAACACACCCTACGGTTTCGCAATGACCGGCTCCTACCACGCCTAGGACTTGACCCCCAAAAGGTGGGCGATGATGATTTTATTGAAGCCTTTGGCCATTTTCAGGGGGTGCGCCCCTTCCTTGCTCTGCGGTATCACGGCTATCAGTTTGGGCAGTATAACCCGCAACTGGGGGATGGGCGGGGCTTTCTTTATGGTCAGGTGCGGGGGGTGGATGGGGGCCTCTATTATTTTGGGACAAAGGGATCGGGGCGGACTCCCTATTCCCGTACTGCTGATGGTCGGCTCACCCTCAAGGGGGGCGTGCGGGAAGTTCTTGCCGCTGAAGCCCTGCATCAATTGGGTGTGACCACTTCCCGCTGTTTGAGTTTGATTGAAACGGGGGAACAACTTTGGCGAGGCGATGAGCCTTCCCCCACCCGCGCCTCGGTGATGATCCGCATGAGTCGTTCTCATTTGCGATTTGGCACGTTGGAGCGCCTCCATTATTTGCAACGGCCGGATTTAATCAGTCCTGTATTGGATCATCTCATTGCTGTTTATTATCCAGAAATTGATCCCCAGGGGAGCGATCGCCTCCCCCAATTTTATGCTCAACTGGTGGAGCGGACGGCACAATTGGCGGCACAATGGATGGCGGCGGGATTCTGTCATGGTGTGTTAAACACCGATAATATGTCGCTCACGGGGGAAAGTTTCGATTATGGCCCCTATGCCTTTATTCCCACCTACGATCGCACCTTTACCGCTGCCTATTTCGACTACAGCGGCCGCTATGCCTATGGCAATCAACCGGGGATCTGTCGGCTCAATTTGGAGTTATTACAAGTTCCCTTGGCGTTGATCATGGCGAAGGCGGATCTAGAAGCGGGATTAGCCACCTTTGATCAGCATTACTACAGAACCTATGAGGGCTTGATCCTCAAACGTCTCGGTTTTACAACGCTCATGGGGGACTTAACCACCGATTTATTGAAAGTCACCCTCGGAACTTTGATCCAAACCCAAGCCGGTTATGGGGAATTTTTCGCCACATTGGCCCACTGTTTTGATCCAGCTTGGCGGGGAGATGGGGGGTTAATTCGTGAGGCGATGGCTTTGGGAGAACCTTGGCAGGATTGGGCGATGCTCTATCATCAAGCCCTGAATGAACTTGCCCCGGAAACGATGGCCACTGTTGCCGCCCAATTAACGGCAGCGAATCCGCAAACAGTGCTATTAAGGCCAGTGATTGAATCGGTTTGGGAGGCGATCGCCCAAGAGGATAATTGGCAACCCTTTCAGGATTTAGTTGCCCAACTTCAGCAATAGTCCTATCCTGAGATCCATACTCTTTGCAAAAATGGCATTGTGACTTTTTGGCTAATTTTAGTTAATAATCAAAGGCGATGTGCGATCGCCCCCATTCTCCCCTTCTGCCCATGCGCCTCTACTACGTCACCCTCAACACCGCCGCCGAAGCCGAAGCAATTAGCCGCGCCCTGCTCAGGGCCAACCTCGCCCTCTGTACTAACTGGTTTCCGATCCATTGTGCTTACCGTTGGGAGGGGGAAATTCGCACTGAGCCGGAAACCGTGCTGATCATCAAAACCCAAGCCGGTTATCGCGATCGCCTCGAAGCCGTGATCCGCGCCCATATTGACTACACAAACTGTATTGTTGAACTCGAACCGACAGGGGTTAATCCTGGCTTTTTAGACTGGCTCAACCGAGAAATTTCCCCTCTAGGGGTAGCTCAATCGTAAACTGCATTCCCTCATGCCAGCAATTGAGCGATCGCAACTGGCCCCGATGCTGGGATTCAATAATTTGCTGACAAATCGGCAAGCCTAACCCCGTCCCTTTCCCCACCGTTTTCGTCGTAAACAACGTGTCAAAAATTCGCGCATGCACCGCATCTTCAATCCCCCCCGCATTATCCCGAATCACAATCCGGACAAAATCAGCATCCGGCGGACATTCGGAAATAATTGTAATTTGATTGGGATGGAGTTCTAGCTCATCATAGGATCGATCCTTATTATGCTCCTCAAAGGCATCAATGGCATTGGCTAAAATATTTAAAAATACCTGACTTAATTGCCCCGGATAACAGCGCACCATCGGCAATTCTGCATATTGCCGCACCACTTCAATGGCGGGCCGGCTCATATTCGCCTTGAGGCGGTGCTTCAGCAGCATCAAGGCACTATTGATAATTTTATGGAGATCAAATTCAATCTTCTGCTCCCGGTCAGAGCGAGAAAACACCCGCGCCGAGGTGCTAATCTGCCGCAGCAGATCCGTCCCCTCTTGCATCGCATCGAACAAATTTGCAAAATCTTCTAATAAATAGTTAAAGTCCACTTCCTGGATCTTTTCAACAATATTATTATGAGGTTCTGGATAATATTCTTGATAGAGGCGGAGGACACTAATAATATCATCTAAATATTCCCGGCCATATTTTAAGCTACCGGCAATAAAGCTCACTGGATTATTAATTTCATGGGTAATCCCCGCCACCATTTGCCCCAAAACCGCCATTTTATCCTGCTCTAACAGTTGGGCTTGGGATTTCAAAATCGTTTGTTTAGATTCCTGTAATGTGTTTAATAATTGGGCATTTTGCAACTGGAGGGCATCCAACATCTGTTGCTGTTGTTGAATCTGTTGCCGTTGGTGATAATGCTCGATGGTGGCTTTGAGCGTGAGGCGGAGATCCTGGGGTTGCCAAGGGTGATAGAGGTAGCGGGTGGAATGATGGCTAATCAGCCAGGGGTCGGCGTGGAGGTCTGCCTCTGGGGTGACGAGGAGGATTTTCACCACAGCGGGAAACTGTTGATCGAGGGTTTTGAGGGCAGTCGCCGCTGTTGGTTGCTGGTATTCACAGAGCAGGGCAATAATTTCGCTACCGCCGGCCCGGAGCCTTTTCAACTGCACCAAGGCACTGTCATAATCCCCCACAGTGGCTAAATGATAATCATCACCATAATCATCCTGGAGATGCGCCTGGAACTGTTGGCGCGTTTCATGGGCAGAGGCAATGCAAAGAATGACAGGCTTAGACATGCGGCAAAGGTGCAGAGGTGAATAAGGCGATCAAGAGCACAGCAATCAGGTCAACATCATTGACTCAGTTCGGCTTGGCGGCTGAGAAATCCGGAGCATTTTCACGAATTTACGCAGCCTCACCACAGACCTGATAAATTAATTATCCGTGACCCTGACCTGTGGACTAAAGTTTCTATGACTGCTCTTGATGATAAAACCATTGTTAAAGACTATTTTAATACCCAAGGATTTGACCGCTGGCGGCGGATCTATGGGGATGGGGAGGTGAACCGGGTACAGTTGGATATCCGGAGCGGCCATCAACAGACCATTGATAAGGTTTTAGGGTGGTTAAATAGCGATGGCAATGTAGCAAACTTGACAATCTGTGATGCAGGTTGTGGGGTGGGCAGTTTGAGTTTACCCCTCGCCGCCGCAGGGGCCAAGGTTTATGCCAGTGATATTTCCAGCAAAATGGTGGAAGAAGCCCAGGAAAGAGCAGCGGCAACGCTGAAGCATCCTGAGAATTTGACCCTTGAAGTACGGGATCTTGAGGCGATTCAGGGCAACTATCATACGGTGATCTGTTTGGATGTTTTAATCCACTATCCCCAGGAAGATATTGAGCAGATGATTGGTCATTTGGCAGATTTAGCAACATCTCGGCTGATCCTCAGTTTTGCCCCGAAAACCTTTGGCCTGACGTTACTCAAAAAGGTGGGGGAATTTTTCCCCGGCCCCAGCAAGACGACGCGGGCCTATCTTCATCGGGCGGTAGATGTGATCACGATCTTGATTGATCATGGTTTCCACATTGAGCGATCGAGCCTAACGAGCACCAGTTTTTATTTTTCCCAACTGATTGAAGCGGTACGCCATTAACCCTAGGGGCGTTGGCGTAAGCCTGCCGGAGGCACAAAAATCTTTCGCCCTCCCCTCCTTAATTCAAAACGCCCTGGATTTGGGCCGCATCGATCAATGGCGAAAGCGGCCCCCGCTGCTCCATGCCATTCACGGCTAATTCGCTGTGGCAAAGGATTAAGCGTTCTTCAATGCGGGCGGTGAGATCGGCAAGGACGCGGGTTAGTTTGGCGGTTTGCCGTTCCGTTTGTTCCTCTGCTGTCCAGGGCCGGCCGGGATTTTCCCGCAAAAAGCAGTGGTGGGCGAAGAGGTCGGTGGCTCCCCCGGATTGCCAGAGGTTGGAGCCAACATCCAGCCAAAAATGCCAGCGGTGCGATCGCCTCAAATTCCGGTATTGATAAATGGTGGCTAAGAGGACGGCGTTTTCGCCGGTTTCCCGGTGGGCGGGGTAGGCGTTGGCGGTGATTGTGCCGCGCCGGAGGAGTTGAATAAATTGGCTGAGGGTTTCCAGGGGCGATCGCTGCACTCCTTCGTTTTGCCGTAGGCGCGTATCCACCTCCCAAAAATGTTGGGCGGTTTCCATTAAACCCCGCAATACTGCCAATTCTCCATAGGAAAGGGTGCGGGTTTTGTTAAAAAACTGCTCAATGGCTGCGTTTAAAACGACGGGGGGGATGGGGGGATGGGGGGCGCTCTCTTGAATCTGTTGGGTTTGACTTTCAAGCCAATCCCGGATCCGATTGTAGGCCGTCACCACTTGATGGCCAAAGCGATCCCAGCGGGGATAGTCGGTGACGGGGAGGAGGCGGGGGTGTTGGGGATCGAAGTGGTAGCAGTGATCGGAGAGGAGGCCCGCCCGGACGGGATCAATGGCGGTGGGGGGAATTTGGCCCGGTTGGCGATCGCTCAAGACGACGAGCATTTCCGCGAGGCGATCGCGATCAATCAATGCCCCTAAACCGGGATACACCAGGGTTAACAGCGTTAACAATGCCCGCACCAACGGGGAGGTAATCAGGGGCCGCTGTTCATTGAGGGGTTCAACGGCAATATCCTGTTTTTTGAGGATTTCCATCAGCGTATAACGGGCGATCGCATCTAACCCCGGCCCAATCACAGCAATGTCACCGGGGGCAATGCCCTCCTGTTTCACTGCTTTGATCAGCCGCTCTGCTGTAGCCCGCAGTAGGGCAGCGCGGGAAATGGGTAAAAATTCCGGTTCCTCTTCCCCTCGGCAGATCTGTAACAATTCCACCATGGGCGGCAGGGGTATGAGTTCCGAGGGCGATTGAATCACCTTCATCATGATCGGCGTGAGGGTTTCCCCCAAACCGCCAGCGGTGGCCAGGGTTTCACAATGGGCAAAGGTGCTTTGAATTTGGGCGAGGGCATAGGGATCAGCATTCAGCCCCAAACGATTTTGGCCGTTGGGGTTGAACGTCACCACACAGGGGATTTCAGCCGTGAGGGCAGTTTGCAAGAAATCCGCCATCAGGGCCGGATAATCATCCACATCATCGGCAAAGATGCCCCGGTAGCGGCGCAAAAGTTGGCGCTGATAATGGCGATCGCCCAATAAATAACGACCATAGAGATCATAAATTAAGCCATAACTGAGCAAGCCCCTTTCTAAACACCACTGTTGCCAATGGTGGAGGAGATCCCCCCGTTTTTCGCTCATTTCCGGTTTCGTTTCCCAAGTATCCCCCGCTAATCCCTGGCTTAACCGGGGGGCAATCTCTGCTGGGGCAAAGCCACCCGCCCCGGCCAATTGCAACAGATCTAATGTATCCCGCACAAACCGATATTCCATCACCCCCGCAGTATCCAAACCCAGATCATCCAGTTCCCGCTGCCAAAGGGTTGTGGCTAGCTCCTGCTCCGTTTCCGGGCGGAGGCGGAGGGGAAATTGTGCCTTAAGCTGGAGGGCTTGGAAAATCAGCGGCCAGAATAAAAACACCTCATCAATGATGAAGCCACTGGGGGTTTTAAACACCAAGGGATCGCGACAACCCACTTCGAGGAAAAGGCGATCGCTCAAATCCCGCTGATTCGTCGTATTGGCGGTGAGGATTAACACCGCTGGTGTAATCGGCACAACGGCACGAACCCCGCCCCCTTGGGGATGGCCAGGGCTTAACCCCTGCTCGAACACCTGAATCAACCGACGGGTTTTGCCGCTGCGACTGGGGCCGGTAATCCATCGGGAGGGGCAGCGTAAAGGCGATCGCTCAAGATCCCAATTTGAAGGCTTCGAGGATAAATCCATAAATAAACCCCAATTTGAGGGCGTTGAGAATATCCCCCCACAACACCCCCGGCCGGGTGCGTTGGCGGGAGAGGCCATAGGCGAGGCGGTTGACGATTTCAATTAAAACAACGCAGAGCGCAGAGAGGGAAACATCCCAATAGGCCAATTGGCCGGCGGTGGTGGCAATGCCATTGGCCAAGAAAAACCCAAAAAGTAAGGCCAACAGCACCAAAGACAGCCGCCGCCAAGGGTTGTTGGCCCATTGGGTAGCGCGATCGCCCGCATTGTTTAACAGTTGGTTTAAGCGTGTTTCTTGCATGATCCTACCTGATTAGCGATAACCATGTTCAGTGAGAAAATCGAGGCTTAACGGGGCTTCTCCTCGGTGGCCGGTGAGGAATTTTTCCACATATTTTCCGAGGATATCCCCTTCGAGGTTGACCCAATTGCCGGGGGTAAGGTGGGCTAAATTGGTATGGGCATAGGTGTGGGGAATGACGGCGACGGTGAAACTGTGGCGATCGCATCGGGCAATGGTGAGGCTGATGCCATTGACGGCAATGCTGCCTTTGTTGACGAGGTAGGGGGCGATCGCCCCTTCCCATTGTTCCCAAAAATCCGCCACTGGGCCAAAGGTCATTTCCCAAGCCCCAGCCATCATCAACACCGATTGCAACTCTCCCACCCCATCCACATGGCCCGTCACAAAATGACCGCCCATCTTCCCCCCCACCCGCAGCGAGGGTTCTAAATTGACCGGCGTTCTGGTTTTACTCCGTTGCCCCAAACAGGTGCGATCGACGGTTTCCGGGGAAACCGTGGCGATAAACCCTTGATTTCCCTGGCTTTCCACCGTCAAACACACCCCATCCACCGCCACACTATCCCCCAGGGCCAAACCCTCAAGTAAGCCCCCATCCGGCTCACAGATCTGAATCTTTAATTGCGTCGGGCCAGCAGTTTCCACCTGGCCGAGGGCCTGTACTAATCCGGTAAACATAGGGTTTTAGAGGGGACTGCTCCTCAGATTAACGGATTTTGGCTAGGATGAGGACTAAAGTCCTCACTACAAACTTCAAATATTGTTCATAGTAACGACTTTAGTCGTTATTATCAATCAGAGGAGGCGATCGCCCTTGTTGGGCATTGCACAATCGGAATCTCCACCACAAACTCCGCCCCCTGGCCCACCTCAGAATTGCAATACATCTTGCCTTTATGACGCTCCACCACCACCTGATAGCTAATCGATAACCCTAACCCTGTCCCCTTGCCCACATCCTTTGTCGTGAAAAAGGGATCAAACAACTTCGAGGCCGAATCCGGCTTAATGCCAATGCCATTATCTAACACCCGAATTCGCACCCATTCCCCGTGAATAATCTGCGTATAAATCCAAATCGTCGGATGCTCATCCTTGACAAACTTCCCCCGCTGCCAAGATTCCTCTAAAGCATCAATGGCATTACTGAGCAAATTCATAAACACCTGATTAAGCTGCCCTGCATAGCATTCCACCGGAGGCAAGTTGGCATAGTCCTTCACCACGGCGATGGGATATTCTAACTTTGGAATAGCCGACTTGAGGCGATTATGCAAAATCATCAACGTGCTTTCAATCCCCTCATGGAGATCCACCTGCTTCACTTCCGCTTCATCAAGACGGGAAAAGGTACGCAGCGATTGAACAATTTCCTGAATCCGCTCTGCCCCCAATACCAAAGAATCCTGAAGCTTAGGTAAATCTTCCTTAAGAAAGTCTAATTCCACATCCTCAATCAGATTTTCCAAATCTTCAGAAATATCGGGAAATTCTGCTTGATAGGCTTCGATCAACCGCAATAGATCTTTTGTGTAATTTTTAGCATAGACCAAATTGCCAGAAATAAAATTCACCGGGTTGTTAATTTCGTGGGCCACCCCCGCCACCATCTGCCCCACACTGGACATTTTTTCACTTTGGATCAAGTGGGTTTGGGCCTGTTGGAGTTCGTTGAGGGTGCGTTGCAGTTTTTCGCTGTGTTGTTTGTGGCGCAGGGCCTCTTCGGCCTGCTTGCGCTCGGTAATGTCGCGAAACGTACCCGTAAAAAAAGACCGGGGGCCCAAGTTGGCTTTGGTGAGCGTCACTTCAACGGGAAAAATCGAACCATCGGCCCGATGGCCGATCACTTCCTGGGGGCCATTATCGAGAAGGCGTTTAATCAGGGTGGAGCGATCGCTCAGGGTTTCCGTAGACCAGCCGATCAGTTTCATAATTGAAAGGCCAGGTAACTGGTGATTAGGATATTGAAACACCCGCTCGGCACTGGGATTAGCAGAAATAATTTCTAACGTTGTGGTATTAAACGTGATAATCGCATCGGTGGCGGTGGTGATAATCGCCCGCGTGCGCGTGACCGCCTCTTCCATCGCGGTCATCACTTGGTTATAACGGGTCGCAATATGGCCCACTTCTGTAAAGAGCGTTACCGGAACTCGCGCCGTCAGATCCTTGGTGCGGGCTTGGTATTCCATCACCTCAAACAAATCATAAAGCTCAGTTTTGGCATCATGCTCAGATACATTCAGCCCCCGCTCCTCATCAACACTGGAAACCCGCAGCGGAAAGAGCCGATTGATTTGCCAGAGAATGATAAATGTCAACCCAAACGCCCACAGAAATCCTGTGCCAATCCCCAATAGCTGTATGCCAATTTGTTGCCAGCGACTTAACCCGTTGCCGATTAAATCTAAATTACCAAACACCCCCACCGCTAAGGTTCCCCACAGCCCTGCCCCAGCATGAACAGGTATGGCATCGACCGCATCATCAATTTGCCAACGATTGAGGAGATACATGGTGAAGATCATCACCGCTGCCCCAATACTGCCCGTAATGAAGGCCAGGGGTGTGCTGAGGATATTACAGGCGGCTGTAACCGCCACCAATCCGGCAATGGAACCATTGATCAAGAGTTCCACTTTGGGCAGTTTTCGTCGTTGCCAGCCGATTACCGCTGCGGTAATCATCCCCCCTGCTCCACCAATGACGGTGTTGACAATGATGACTGGGACTTGGGCATTGAGGGCGAAGGTGCTGCCGCCATTAAACCCTAACCAACCAAACCACAGCAGCATTGCCCCCAGGACGGACATGGGTAGATTAGAGCCTTGGATGGTTTGGGAGGATTTGTCCTTGGGGAAGCGGCCGAGGCGGGGGCCAACGACGAGCAAGGTGGCGAGGCTAATCCAACCGCCGACGCTATGAACGACGCTAGAGCCTGCAAAATCTGTAAATCCCAGTTGTCCTAACCAGCCCAAGACTTGCCCTTGATCGGCTCCGTTCCACACCCAATGGCCATAGATGGGGTAAATCAGACCGGAGGAAATGGCAGAAATGACGAGATAGGCTTGAAATTTGAGGCGCTCTGCCACTGCCCCAGAAACGATGGTGGTGGCAGTGCTGCAAAACATCATCTGGAAGAGAAAAAATGTGGCGTTGTGATCATTGCCGTTAAAGTCGAGCAAAAATCCAGAGTTGCCCCACAGACCTAAGCGGCTGATGCCAAACATCAAAGCATAGCCAAATCCCCAAAAGAGGGCGACTGAAATCCCAAAGTCTGCCAGGTTTTTAACCGCAACGTTGATGTTATTTTTGGAACGGGTTAGCCCACATTCAAGACACATGAAGCCGGGTTGCATCAGGAAGACTAACCCGGCTGAAACAATGATCCACAGAATATCGGTCACTGGTTTTGCAAAGGTGCTCACGGATTTTTTCCCATTGTGTCGCTTGTGTTTAGAAAGAATTGTGATTTTTTATACATTACTTTTGGTTTTGGCCGCAAATCTTAACAGGATCTCGAAAAATACCGGGGGCGATTCAGGAGGCGATCGCCTCCCCCTTTTTTTTAACAACAAAATATTTCCTCCTTGTTCTCAGGAGGAAAATGATCAAGCCTTGGGGCCATTTTTTCAGCTTGGCTTCGTTCTTCTCTGCGTCGTCCGCAGGATCCGGAATTTCCCCCACAGGGGAGGCAAGACTCTTGGGGGCGATGGGGGCGATGGGGGCGATCGCGCCCTCCCCCTCAACCCACCCATCCCAGGTTCGGTTTTCCCAACATTTAGACCAAAGTCTAATAACCCTCTACCCCCTTCGTGGATTACGCTAAACCCGAATAAGTCTTTTCATTCCAACCCTTAAACTTACTCAACCGTAGCGTAGCGGGGTGGAATACAGCCCCATGCGGGCCTCAAGACGCAACACCCCATTCCACCTCAGCAGATTCTTTAGCAACCCTAAAGAGCACTGAAATGATTGCTAATTCCAGACGGAGGATAGCCACCCATGGCCTTGGATTATTTTGCACCTGGTGTCTACGTCGAAGAAGTTGACCGTGGTAGTCGCCCCATTGAGGGAGTCAGCCTCAGTGTCGCTGGATTTATCGGGTTTACCGAAGAAGTGCGCGGCGATGCCGAACTCTTCAAGCCGATTATGATCACCAACTTCGACCAATACCTAGAGTATTTTGGCAAGCCTGGCTCAGACGGGTTTACCGAATTTAAGCACGTTGGCGAAGACGGCACCGAAACCACCCACTACCCCTATTTACCCTTTGCGGTTCAGGGTTGGTTCCTCAATGGTGGCGGTCGCTGTTGGGTCACGAGCATTGGCACAAAACTGCCCGGCTCTCCCCCACCTCCTCCGGAAGAAACCGCCACCCCAGTGATGACCGCTGGCGGTAAACCCTCCCTCGCCTTGAACTTGGCCGTAAGTGAAGAAGGCGCAATTGTTCCCGCCGATGGCCCCCGTCTCCGGGTGGTGATCACCGAAAGCACCCCCAAACCCCCTGAAGACCCCGAAGCTGATCCCCCCATTGATGATGGGCAGTTCTTCGATCTCAGAGTTGTCCTTGGGGACAACGTGCTGGAAGAGTATAACAACCTCAGCATGAATCCGGAAGTCGATGCCGCCGTTGCCGATTACGTCGTCACCGCCGTTGCTGAATCGGAATATGTCACCCTCACCGATATCTCCGTCAGCGGTCAAGCCCTTTCTCGCCGGCCCGCCAATGGCCTGTTTGAAATCGCCCCTCCCCCCTACATTTCTCCCTTAGGCAATGCCACCCGTGACATCGCAGGCAGCCGCAACGACAAAAAAGGGATGCAGGGGATGTTTGAGGTGGACGAAATCGCCATGCTCGCCTTCCCGGATTTGATGCTCTTGTTCCAAACCGGCATTTTGGATCTCGATCAAGTCCATGGCGTGATGGAAATGATGGTCAGCCTCTGTGAAAATTCTTTCCCTGGGCCGCCCTACCGCATGGCTGTGGTGGATCCGCCGCCGGTCAAACCCGGTAAAGGCCCCGGCCCTGTTGCCCCCGAAGAGCAAAAACCCCAGGACGTGGACGCATGGCTCACCGCCTTTAACCGTCGCTCGATGTTTGGTGCGCTTTACTACCCCTGGATTAAAGTGGCTAACCCGGCCAATGCCGGCCGGCCGCTCCATGTGCCGCCTTCCGGTCACATGATGGGGGTGTGGTGTCGCGTGGATGGTTCTCGCGGTATCTTCAAGGCCCCTGCGAATGAAGCCCCTCGGGGTGTGCTGGGCTTGGCCTATGACACCAATATGCGTGAACAGGAACTGCTTAACCCCAAAGGTATTAACTGCATTCGTAACTTCGCCAACTACAACCGAGGTTACTTAATTTGGGGTGCGCGTACCCTGGTTGATCCCACCAATATCCAATGGCGTTATATCAGTGTGCGCCGTTTGATGAGCTATGTGGAGAAATCCATTGAAATCGGGACGCAGTGGGTGGTCTTTGAACCCAATGATACGGATCTGTGGTCGCGGGTCACTCGTACCGTAAGTAACTTCCTGGAAGGCCTCTGGCGGGCCGGTGCTTTACAAGGGGGATCGCCTGCGGAATCCTTCTATGTGAAGTGCGATGGGGAATTAAACACCCATGAAACGATGATGATGGGTCGCCTCTATGTTGAGGTGGGAGTCTGCCCGGTGCGACCGGCTGAATTTGTGATCTTCCGCGTTAGCCAATGGGCACCGGGAGGCTGATCTTGATCTCCCCTGGGTGAATCGCAATGGTTTAAGTTGATACCCCCCTATTTTTCCCCATGATTTGGGGAGAAGGGGGAATCTCTAGCCTTAATGGTTGGAATGGCTTTGATGTGTTGCGATCGCCCTTCCTTGGCAACTCCCCCCCAAATTGTCGGTGACTTTGCCACGTTTTCACTTATTTGTGTTTGTTGGATCTTGCTGTAGTCAGTGTTTAGAAGGAGGCTGTGATGCCAGATTTAAATCCAATTCCCACTAGTCGATACTATCTGGAATTTAATGGTCTAGAAGAAAAAATGATTGCCAGTGTGGGAGAGTTTTCCTTTGAAGGCAAAACCACCGGTCATGAAAAACCACTAGCCTCTACCAAAGGGGGCAAAACCCTTTGGCAGAGTACTTCCGCCGGTTTTACCGATAACCCCGATTTTTCAGTGGAAACCTATATCGCTGAAGGTGATATGGATTGGTATAACTGGATGAAATCCACCATGCCTAAGAGTGAAGGGGGTGAAGGGAAGTGGAAAGAAAGCCGTAAAGATGGCACGCTGACGGTTTACAACAGCATGGACGAAGTTGTCATGCAATGGAAGATTACCAACGCTTGGGTTAAAAGTTATAGTCTTTCAGATCTTTCCGCCGACGGTAGTGAGTTTGTCAAAGAAACCTTTGAAATCGTTTGTGAGGATATTCAAAGAACTTCATAGGACTCTTGCTCACGGGTGGCAATTGAGGCAGGTAGAAGAGAGCTAGCGATCCTCTTTGCTCATGATCTTTGTAGCAAAGTGTCCTGTCTAAATAACTAAGCTACCCGGCCCAACTTCAATCATCACATTAGCTGGCGATATTTTCAGCCAAGGTTTTTAAAAATCTTGAGCGGGCAATTTTTTCAGATTGGCATACTGTACTGGGAGTCAGAATCATGGCAAAAGGCGAACTACTGGCAAATTCAAAATTCTACATTACCATTGAAGGGTTTGAAGACTTAATTGTAAAGAGCGTGAGTGGTATTACTACGACATTAGAAGTAGCCGGCTCAGATAGCTCCTATGGTGTTACGAAAGATGGTAAAAGTTTTGTCCAAGCGACGGTGACTGGAGTTAGTAACTCCAATATTACTGTATCTTTTGTCGGAACTGCCGATGATAAACGTCTCTTTGATTGGTGGGATGAATCCCACTCACGGGAGATTAGTGGTGGCGGTTCGGCGAAAAAAGGGGAACGCAAGGCTGCAACTGTCACCCTCTATAACCAAGGGGGTGAGCCAGCAGCAGAATGGCAGATGACAGGTGTTTTTCCGGTTAAGTATTCTGGGACGCAGTTTAGTCCAGATAGTGCTGAACTTTATGTGGAAACCATTGAGTTTGCCTATGAAGGCTTGCACCGGATTAAGTAAATAAAAACTTCAACCCCTTTACGATGCATGATGCGTAAAGCCCCCGTTTTTTAAATGGGGGAGTAGGTCAACTACAACAAGGGTATCTTTGCCCTTGTTGTCTTATTTTTATCTTTCACCTGGAGGGATGAACCACCATGGCAAGAAAAACCGTTAAACTGGGCAAATTACCGGAAATCCTCACCAATAGTAAGTTTTATATTGAATTGTCTCTCTACGGGCAGCAGGAGATTGACGCTTTTTTCAAGGAATGCCAGGGGTTGAAGCGATCGCTCGAAGTCATCGAAATTGCCGAAGTCACCCCCCAAAAATGGGGTAAAAAAGGAGTCGCCACCTATGGCCGCGTCCGCCGCACCGTCCTCCCCGGCAATGCCAAGAGCGATACAATTACCCTCAAGCGTGGCCTCACTAACTCCAACACCCTCTGGCAATGGTTTATTGCCGTTGAAAACGGCAACTGGAATGATCAATTCCGAGACGGCGATATCACCATCTACGACCAAGCCCACATTGAGCAAGCCCGGTTCCGGTTTCGCGGAGCCTGGCCCAGTGGCTACACCATTGGCGACCTCAGTGCCGACGGGAATGAACTCAATATTGAGGAGTTAGAACTCACCGTGGCTCAGTTTTATCGCGTTGCTTCTTAAGGTTGCTTCTTAAAAATGATTGAAACCGAGTTTGAATTTACCCTTCCCAAAGGCTACCTAGACCCCGATGGCAATCTCCACCGGACTGGGGTGATGCGTTTGGCCCGGGCCATGGATGAAATCGTTCCCATGCGGGATCCGAGGGTGAAGGGCAACCCCGCCTATGCAACGGTGATTATTCTCTCCCGGGTGATTATCCGCTTAGGCGCATTGGATGAAATTACACCGATGGTGATTGAAGAACTGTTTGCCGCTGATTTAAACTATCTCCAAACCTTTTACCGGCAAATTAATGAATTGGAAGAGGAGGGTTAGGCATCATGTTGTTACGTGAATCCACTTTTACGCTCCCCAAAGGATGGTTAACCCCAGAGGGGGAATTACTCCAAACTGGAACCATTCGCCCCACCACGGGTTTAGATGAATTAATCGCCCAAAGTGATCCCCGCGTGGTGGCAGATCCCCTCTATTTGCCCTTTGTATTACTCTCTCAGGTGATTACAACCTTGGGACATTGGACAATAGTCACGCCCACAGATTTAGAAAGTTTATTTCTCCGGGATATGCTCTATTTGCAATGGGTTTATCACCTGATCAATCAAGAGGATGGAGCAAGGGCCAGCATGGGGGAATTATCGGCTACCCTTTGGAGCAACTTTACCAAGAGGTAGCCTATATTGCCCTCCATTTTCATTGGTCGCGGGATGATATTCTTGCCCTTGGTCATCAAGAACGGCGGCTTTGGGTGGCGGAAATTAGCCATCAGGTGGAGTGAGGTGCTTTGCGCAATTCATTGCCCCGCCAAGCAACAGATCCCGGAGATGTCCCCTATAATAAGCGAGTCGTCTTCAATCCCCCTGCTTCTGGACTTTCTCAATGGTAGATTCCCCCCCCAATGACTCCCGTCAATCCAAGCCACTCCTCCTCCAGGCTGCCCGTGCTTGGCTCCCGGCATTGCTGTGGAGTGGGGTATGGCTAGTTTCTGTGTCTGCCACTGTATTGGCAACCTTGAGCTTGCTCAGTCCAGGAAAACCGGAGGCGGTGTTACCCGAACCCATTGGTTTAGAGGATGAATTACCCCTTCGCCCCGAAGATCGGATGATTGGCGAAGATGATGTGGCGTTAAAGGTTATTCCTGAGCCTGCGGCGATTCGCGATGGGCAAAGCCCGGTCGAAGACCATCGCGCACCTATCACCCCCATTGCCACCCCTATCCCCTCTGGAGAACGGCCATCGGAGCAAACACCCTTTCCGTTAGGATTGCTGGTGTTATTAACTGTGGGTTGTGGCTCTCTTTCCTTTGTGATTACCTGGATTCTCCGCTCGGCTCCGGTGGCTTTACCGGCTCAACCCCCCCGACCCCTAACCCCCCCTAAACGGCTGATTCTCCCTCCTACCCAAAGGCCTCCGGTTCAACCCATGGGCCAGTCAGAACGGGCCATGGCTGCTTCCCGGCCAAGGGTGGCTGCGTCCCCTGCTCCCCGTGTTGCCCAAAAACAATCTTTCTCCCCTCCGGTGCATCAAGGCTTGCCACCAACAGGACAGCCCCGGGTCACAATTTTGGCACCGGAGGAACTCACTCCCCTGGATGAAATGCCCCTTCCCCCTGATGACAGCCTTAATTTAGTGGATCAATTGGACATTCGCCGTCGTTATAGTTTGTCTGCTCTGATTCGTGATTCGGAGTATTGATTGACTATGTGGCAATCCCTCTGGCATTGGCTGGAACGGCTGAAACGATGGTGGCAACGGTTATGGGGCAAATCGCCTCAATTGCCTCAACGGGTGGAGAGCGTCACGCTGCCTGAAGTGGTGGCGACTCTGCAACCTCTGACGGCAACGGATTATGAGTTTATGTTTAATCAACTGTTGGAGGGTGTGGCCCATGGTTGGCAAACCCAACGGGTGGAAAAGTTTTTTCAGCAGGTGGGCGATCGCGCCACTGTCACCGATTGGGTGAATTGGATCAGTACCTTTAGCCAAACTGTCCTCAATTCCCCTCAGCCCAATGTGGAATTGGCGCGACGCTTAGAACTGCTGGCCATTCAAACCCAACATATTCCCCATGTTTCTGAAATTGGCGCAATTTCCTATGCTTTATCCACCCAAATCATGCTCCGGCAAACTGGGGGGGTAATCTGGGAATACGAGGGCCCAGATCGTTAAGGGATTAAGCTTGGAAGAACGCCACCCCCGATTGCAGGGAATGGGACTGCTCCGCTAAGTTGGTGGAAATTTGCGACAGATGGGCTGCCATGCGGTTGTTTTGCTGCATTACCTGTTCCAATTGTTGGATGGCTTGTTGGATTTGGTTAGAGCCTTGGAGTTGCTCCTGATTAGAAAGTGCGATGAACTCGATCTGGTCTGAGGTTTCACGAATGCTAGGCACTAATTGATCGAGCATTTGACCGGCGGTTTGGACGCTTTTTAAACTGCTGTGGGATAGCTGATTAATTTCTAAGGCGGCTTTGCGGGTGTGTTCAGCGAGTTTGCGAATTTCGATCGCCACCACGCCAAAGCCATTGGTATTGTCCTGCGATCGCACCGCTTCAATACTGGCATTGAGGGCCAACATATTGGTTTGGGTGGCAATGTCTTCAATGAGCGTAATCCGTTGACTAATGGCGGTCATCGCCGCCACCGCTGCTTGCATTGCTTTTCCGGTGGCTTCAGCATCGAAGGCCACCTTTTGGGCGATCGCTTGGGTGGAATTGGCCCGCTCGGCTGTTTGGCGCATTTCATCGGTCATCTTTGTAATCGCCACCGAAGCCTCTTGGGCGGCGGTGGCCTGTTCCGTGGCCCCTGAGGACATTTGTACGGCACTGCTACTCATCCCCTGACTCCCGGCGGTAATCGCCTCGGCTGTGGTTTGCACTTGGCGGACAATTTTCTGAAACGTCCCCACCATATGAGCTAAAGACCGGAGCAACTGCCCCACCTCATCCTCACTTTCAGCATCAATATGGAGATTGAGCGCCCCTTCAGAAAGTCGATTATGGAGTTGGACGGTTTGTTGGAGGGGGAGAACAATGGATCGGGTAATGGCGATCGCCACCCCAATCGTCCCCAATACCGCCAAACTCACCACCCCCCAGGTCATTTGCAACGCTAGATTTCGCGAGGCTTGGGCCTCCTCCATAAACAGCGTGGCGCGATTATCGGCAAAGTCGGCGATCTTATCCATCTCCGCAAAAATTAACTGGGTTTGCTGCCCACCCCGGCCATTACGACTGGTGATCTGGGCTGCCCCGGCATTATTGCCCGCCCGTTTGAGGGCGATGACTTGGTTACGAATCGGCTGCCAGTCCTCAAAAATCGCCTTAGCGGCGGCCACATCCGCTTGATCTCCTAAAAAACGTTCCTCAATGATTGCAAATTGCTCATACACCTCCGCTTCCTGCTCCTCAATGAGGGCCACAGCCACATCTAACTCTTGGGGATTCATGGCCAAAACCACATCCTTAATACCACGATGCATCGTCAAAATTCCCACCCTGGCTTTTAAAACTGAAGTACTGACAGTGTAAGGATGGTAATAAAGCTTCTCCGTCAACTCTGCCAAATAACTCATATTGCCAATGGTGTACACACTCACCCCAAAGACAGTTGCCACCATCACCCCAAACCCCAAACCCAACCTGGTGCCAATTTTAAAATGACCCAGGCGAACCCTAGATTGTGAATTACTCATTGTCCTAAACTCCTAACCGAAAAGATGGGTTTTTGTGCAGATCAACTGCGGTAGAATTCCCCCCCAGATGTGAAAAAAATAACGACTAAAGTCGTTACTACAAACGGGTCTTCACAATTTAAGGTGATAAGCTAAATGTATTTAAATTGAAACCTTGTCGGGGCGAAAAATTTTTCGCCCTCATGCCCAGCATCCAATCGAGCCAATTTCACCCTATTTCCTGAAGACCCCTATAAACCTAGTTCGTAGTGCGGAATTTAGTCCACTCCCTCCCCTAGGAAATCATGCTTAACGCATCAGGATGGTAAGACTGGATACCTTTCATATACTGCACCCGCTCAAAAGCACTTTCATCGGGGCAATTAATCTGACTCATACTCCCCTGCATTTGCCGCACCGATTCGTATTCATGCTCCTCCATCCAATGACGCATTTCCGTTTCTAACGTACTCAAATAAGGAATACCATGGCGCAACAGCACCGAACAAACCTGCGTAATTTTCGCCCCCGCCATCAGCAGTTTAATCGCATCCCGGCCGTGGCTAACCCCGCTGGTTGCCGCTAAATCCGCATTAATCCGTCCAAACAGCAGCGCAATCCACCGCATCGGCAAACGCATCGCCTGGGGCGTACTGAGGAGAATATTGGGGCGGACTACCAATTCATCGATATCAATATCTGGCTGATAAAAACGGTTAAACAACACCAAGCCATCAATGCCCGTGTGATCTAACTGTTTGGCCATATAGGCCATGTTGGTGAAAAAGGGACTGAGCTTGATGGCCACGGGGATCGTGACAGCGGATTTGACGGCTTGGGCGATCGCCACATATTCCGCCTCCACCTCCGCCCCCGATTGTTCCGGGTTTGTCGGGATATTGTAAATATTTAACTCAATGGCATCAGCCCCCGCCTCCTGCATCTGTTGGGCAAATTCCGTCCAGCCCCCTAAGGTCGAACCATTAAGGGAAGCAATAATCGGAATTTCCGTCATCGCCTTAGCCTGTTGAATATGCTCTAAATAGGTTTGCGCCCCCACATGGAACGTTTCCGGTTCAGGGAAATAGCTCAACGCTTCGGCAAAACTATCCGTCCCATAGCTGAGGTGATGGTGCAATTCATGCTGTTCTTGCTCCAATTGCTCTTCAAAAATGCTATGGAGAACGATCGCCGCCGCCCCCGCATCTTCCAAGCGTTTAATATCATCGAGGTTCTCACTCAAAGGAGCCGCCGCCGAGGGAACGAGGGGGGATTTGAGATTCAGACCGAGGTAGGTAGTGGTTAAATCCATGATCAGGTTTGGGTAGGGGGAAGGGAATGTAGGGGCGAAAAATGTTTCGCCCTAGGGATGTAGGGGCGAAAAATATTTCGCCCTCACACCAATCTATGCGTTGCTCTCGTTGCTCTTTCCTTCCGAAGAAAGACGCGGGCGGTGAGGCCCGCATCACGACTCACAACTGCAACGGATTATTCGACTGATTCGCTGGCCGCTGGGTTCGCCAATTGTCGCGCTGCGAGATATTGATACATCTGCCAACGGGTGTTTACATCCTCCTGAGCCTCTGCCCAGAGGACTTTCGCTTCCGCTGGTTTGGTTTTCGTCAACATCTTGAAGCGGTTTTCGGCGTTGAAGGTTTCGCTCACGGGTTTTTTCGGAGCGCGGGAATCCAACTGCAAGGGGTTTTGCCCCTGGGCCACCAGATCCGGGTTATAGCGGTAGAGCAACCACCGGCCACTTTCGACGATCGCCTTTTGATGGGTCATGGCCGTTTGCATATTGATGCCGTGGGCGATGCAGTGGGAATAGGCAATGATCAGCGAGGGGCCATCGTAGGCTTCCGCCTCTAGGAAGGCCCGCAGCGTATGCTCATCCCGCGCCCCCATGGCCACAGAAGCCACATAGATATTGCCGTAGGTCATGGCAATTAAGCCCAGATCCTTCTTAGCGGCGGGTTTCCCGCCAGCGGCGAACTTGGCCACCGCCCCCCGTGGGGTCGCCTTCGAGGATTGGCCGCCGGTATTGGAATAAACTTCCGTATCCATCACCAACACATTGACATTGCGGCCACTGGCGAGGACATGATCCAAACCGCCGTAACCAATGTCATAGGCCCAGCCATCACCGCCAATAATCCACACGGATTTTTTCACCAGATAATCCGCCAAACTGAGGAGTTGTTGCGCTGCTGGCCCTTCCATCCGGCTCAGGTGCTGTTTCAACGTCGCCACCCGTTCCCGTTGTTCCCAAATTTCCGCCTCGTCCACCTGTTGGGTATTGAGCAGACCACTGGCTAAATCGTCGCCAATTTCTGGGGCCAATTGGGCCACCAGTTCAGCGGCAAACTTGGCGTGTTTATCCAAGGAAACCCGGAACCCCATGCCAAACTCGGCATTATCTTCAAAGAGGGAGTTAGACCAAGTGGGGCCGCGGCCATGGGCATCGGTGGCCCAAGGGGTAGTAGGCAAATTCCCCCCATAGATGGAGGAGCAGCCGGTGGCGTTGGCGATCACCATGCGATCGCCAAACAATTGCGACACCAGTTTGAGATAGGGAGTTTCCCCACAACCAGCACAGGCTCCGGAGAACTCAAACAGCGGTTCTTGCAGTTGTTGCTGCCGGATTTGATTCAGCTTCAAACCATTGCGATCGGGGTTGGGCAAATTGAGGAAGAAATCCCAGTTTTCCCGTTCCGGCTCCCGCAGGGGGGGCTGTGGGGCCATGTTCAACGCCTTGAGGGAGGGTTGAGATTTATTTTTCGCGGGGCAAATATCCACACAAATGCCGCAGCCGGTGCAATCTTCCGGGGCTACTTGGATCGTGAATTTTTGACCCGTGAAATCCTTATCGCGGCTCTCGGTGGCTTTAAATGTTGCCGGTGCATTACCCAACTGATCCGGGCTGTAGACCTTGCCGCGAATCGTGGCATGGGGGCAAACCATCATACATTTGCCACACTGCACACAAACATCAGGATCCCAGGTGGGGATGAACTGGGCCACATTGCGTTTTTCCCATTTGGAGGTGGCTGTGGGGTAAGTGCCATCGCAGGGCAAAGCACTCACCGGGAGATCATCCCCCGCTTTAACCAGGATTGCACCCTCCACATCCCGGACAAATTCCGGCGCACCAGGAGCCATAGCGGGCAAACGGCGAACGGGGGAATCCGCCACACCGAGGGGAACCTCAAAGAGGTTATCGAGGGTGTTATCCACTGCCTTGAGGTTCATGGCGACGATCGCCACCCCCTTCTTGCCATAGGTTTTCTCAATGGCGTGCTTAATTTGGGCGATCGCCTCTTCCTTGGGCAACACCCCCGACAGGGCAAAGAAACAGGTTTGCATCACCGTATTAATCCGGCCACCCATACCACTCTCGCGGGCCACCTTATAGGCATTAATAGCGTAGAACTTCAAACCCTTACGGACAATCTGCTCCTGGGTTTCCAAGGGCAATTCACGCCACACATCCTCCGGTTCGCTGGTGGTGTTGAGCAGGAACGTGGCTCCCGGTGCAGCATCTTTGAGCAGATCCAATTTTTCTAGGAAAATTGGCTGATGACAGGCGATAAAGTTGGCCTGATTGATTAAATAGGTGCTGCGGATCAAATTGGGGCCAAACCGGAGATGGGAAACCGTCACCGCCCCGGATTTTTTCGAGTCATAGACAAAATAACCCTGGGCATAGTTCTCCGTTTCAGAACCGATAATTTTAATCGAGTTCTTATTCGCCCCCACCGTACCATCAGACCCCAACCCGTAGAACATTGCCCGCACGACGCTATCCGGCTCGGTGGAAAAACTGGCATCGTATTCTAGGGAAGTGTGGGTAACATCATCGTTAATCCCCACCGTGAAGTGATTTTTCGGTTTCGCTGCTGAGAGGTTGTCAAAAACGCTCTTGACCATGGCGGGGTTAAATTCCTTCGAGGAGAGGCCATAGCGACCGCTCACCACCTTCGGGAAAGTCCCCTCCCAAGCCTCCACCAAGGCATTCAGCACATCTTGATAAAGGGGTTCCCCAGCACAACCGGGTTCTTTGGTGCGATCCAGAACGGCGATCGCCGCCACCGTTTCCGGCAAAGCCGCCGCAAATTTCGCCACATCCCAAGGGCGATAAAGGCGCACCTTCAGCACCCCCACCTTTTCCCCCTGGCCGGTGAGGTAATCGACGGTTTCATGCACCGCCTCACAGCCCGAACCCATCAAGACAATCACCCGCGTTGCATCCGGTGCGCCGTGGTATTCAAAAATTTGATAGGCCCGACCCGTCAAACTGGCCAGCTTATCCATGGCGGCCTGCACCTGGTCAGGGCAAGCGGCATAGAAAGGATTGACACTTTCTCGCGCTTGGAAATAAACGTCGGGATTTTGGGCAGTACCCCGCAGGACGGGGCGATCGGGGGTCATGGCGCGATCGCGGTGGGCAAACACCCAATCCATGGAGATCATTGCCCCCAACTGCTCGTCACTGAGGGGTTCAATTTTTTGAATCTCATGGGAGGTGCGGAACCCATCAAAGAAATGAAGGAAGGGAATTCGGGTTTCCAAACTCACCGCATGGGCCACCAGGGCGAGATCCTGCGCTTCCTGCACCGAAGCCGAGCAGAGCAAACCAAACCCCGTCGCCCGGGCCGCCATCACATCGCTGTGATCCCCAAAAATCGATAACCCTTGGGCCGCGAGCGATCGCGCCGCCACATGGATCACACAGGGGCTAAGTTCCCCCGCAATCTTGTAGAGGTTGGGAACCATCAACAGCAACCCCTGGGAAGCCGTGAAGGTTGTCGTTAACGAGCCAGTTTGGAGTGCGCCGTGAACTGTTCCGGCCGCGCCGCCTTCCGCCTGCATTTCCACGACAGCGGGGATCGTCCCCCATAGGTTGGTTTGGCCTTCACTCATCCAAGCATCCGCCCATTCCCCCATCGGAGAAGCGGGGGTAATGGGGTAAATGGCAATGACTTCGTTAAGTTTGTAGGCAACTCGTGCAACGGCTTCGTTGCCGTCAAGGGTGATATAGGTTTTGGTCGTCATGGTAAGACCTGCTGAATGAATGTGTATGCCACGTTGGAGAGGGGGGCGCAAGGTTAAGTTAGGTTTAATTTTTGCGCCCCTACATGGCAATCAAAATAAAACGGGTGGATAGGGGGGTAAAGAATTAAACAACAATGATGTTGTTTTTTTTCGGTGGATAGGGGGGTAAGGAATTAAACAACAATGATGTTGTTTTCTTTAGTTCAAGGGTTAAGAATGTAATTGATTAAGCCTGGTGCAATGAGGACTATCACAATAGGGTGAACATACTTTCATGATGACACTAGACGGGATTTAAATGCAGAAATACTTAGCGTTTTTTAATCTTTGGTTTTGGCTTCATTAATCGTAATCATTGATTACAATTGCTTACATTTTGAGCAAAAAATGGGGAATGGGCAATAGGGAACAGGCAATGGGCAAGGGAGAGCGGAAATTTTCGCTTTTGCCCGATGATCTAGGGGCGAAAAATTTTTCGCCCTCTGGGGTTTCGGAAGATTGGCGCAAAGCTTGTTATAACGGAGCCAAAGCGTGAGGGCAATGGTGTGATGACGAGTACAGTGCGGATTAGTACCTGGCGGGTGTTGGGGGTGGCGGGGGTACAGGCGGCGATTACGTTGGGGTGGGTGTTGTATGCCCTCTATTTGCCCCAGTTATTGGAGAGTTTGGGCTTGGCGGCGGAATGGGCGGCCAGGTTGCTGCTGATTGAGCATGGTTTAGAGATGATCATTGAACCCATCGTGGGGCGGATGAGCGATCGCGCCCAGCGCAATTTAGGAACCCGCTACCCCTGGATTGTGGCGGGGGCCTTGGGGGCGGCGACTTGTTTTATTGGTTTTCCGTTGGTGGTGTTGTGGGGGGGGGTTGCCCCTTGGTTGTTGATTGTGGTGGCTTTGGCTTGGGCTTCGGCCATGGCGGTGTTTCGCAGTCCGGTGATGTCCTTATTAGCCACCGCTGCCCCGCCGTTACAATTGCCCCTTGCTGCTGGTGCGTTAACCCTGGCCCAACAGGTGATTGGGGCGTTGCGGTTTACGGCCTTTGGGTTGATTTTGAGCTTGGGGCCGGGGTTTGCCTTTACGTTGGGGTCGGTGGTGTTGTTGGGGGCGATCGCCTTTCTCCGTTGGGCCATTCCCCCCCAACCTGATGCCTCCCCCGATGAAATTGAGCCTTCCCCTCACACGCTCCAACCCCTACAGATCGTCCTAATCATTGGCTTGGCCCTCTCCCTAGCCTGTAGTGTGCGGTTTAGCTTTGGCACATTAGGCCCGGCTTTGGGGGCAGTGTTCACTCCTGATCAGAAAAATCTGGGGATGACCGCCTTTGGTTTCACCATCGCCCTTGCTGCTTTGCCGGTGGGGTATCTGGCTACCCGTTGGGGCAATGGGGTGACGATGATGCGGGGGGCGATCGCCGTTGCCCTTGGTTTATTAGCTTTAGCGTTCCTCCCCCAGGGGGCGGTGGTCGTGATTGCCTTAGGGGCCGTCGGGGTGGCCCTTAGTGGGGTGCTTAATGGTGCGGTTCCCTTTGTGCTCAACCTTGTGCCGGGGGAAGAGAAGGGGTTTGGCTTGGGGATTTATTTTGGGGCTTTGGGGGGCGGTTTCAATTTTTTCAGCATCTTGACCCAATCCTTGGGGACGACGGCACAGGTGCAGGGGATAGCGGGGGCGATCGCTCTTTCCCTCCTAGCGGTTTGTGTGGGGATGAGCCAAGGCAAGGAAACGGCGGCGAGTTGAGGGTTGCGAGTTAAACAGAGACTTGATAAATCGCGGGTTGATAGGTGGGTGCTGGAATCGCTTTGCCTGAGGCTTTGACGGCTTCAAGCCATGCGGTTTTAGCAATCATTACTTCGTGGAGGGCAGCTTCAGGGGTTTCGCCCAAGGCAGAGCAAAATTTCAGGTCTGGGATATCTGCCACATAGCAGCCATCTTCTTCGCTATAAAAAATATTGATGTGGTAATCCTTCATGGGTCGTCTTGATTGTCGAGGGTAAGATTGTGCTGTTCGACAATGGTCAAGAATTGGCGAATTTGATAGCGCTTGGCTTGGCCATTGACATTTTGGAGGTTGAGAATTTCTGAGAGGTTGGGATGCTCGAAGATGTGGTGGCTACCACGCACCCGCGATAATCGGAAGCCAAACGCCTCAACCAATGTCACCATTTGATCAAAGCGAATATTCTTGGAACCTGACAAGAGGCTTCTTAATAGCTTCTCCTTTTTTCCCATTGCCTTCCTATAGGAAAAACGCCTGAGAACCCCGTGCTTTTAAGCCGGGGATGAAAGGCAGCGGCAGGCTTGAGCCTGCTAGTCATGATAAAATCAGATATATAGCAATCCTATTTGATTCATGAAATAACTATTGTTGCTGGGCAAGGCTTTCAGTTATCTTTTTGTTCAGCAATCACGTCGGATTGCTATAGCGCGGAACTTAGTAGGAATTACCGACTACGTGTGGAACCATTCCTAGTACGGAGAAATCCCGGCCAGTAAGACACCCTCGGCGTTTTCGACCGAGAAAGACTAAGGCACAGGCAAGTAATGGCAGGATGGGGAGCGTACCGAACTGGCTGAGTGTTGGACTCACAAAGGGCAGCGCAATGACAAAAACAAACGTAAGCACAATCCCAGCAATGGGTGAGTGTCTAGGGGCGCTTTGACTCGTCCCACTCAGATTCGATTCTGGGTGACAGCTAAAAAGAGCGAAGCCGCATCTCTTGAGAGTGCGGCGTAGCATCCGATTAGAATCCCCGCGCATTTATGCCGGGGAGTAGTCAACCTAGCGACAATCAGGCCAGAGAACCCCCCCTGTGGGGGATTAGCCCAAAGCTAAGGTAGGCTAGATTGCTGTGGCTCTTGTTTGAGAACTTATGGATTTACTGCGATCGCTCCCCATTGGCCTCTATCTAGAGGAGCCTGTCACCTGGCTACACCGCCTTGATCCGAGGGTCAAGCTCGGTTGGTTAATGACGTTCCTAATTGCGCCGGTCTTAGCCAACAACAGCTATCGCCTTGGCCTCGTGATCTTGCTGATCCTCCTCACCCTCACCGCTGGCATTCCTTGGCGGGCCTGGAAACAGCAAATGGGCTGGCTCTTAATCCTCGGTAGTTTGGCCTTTGTGATTACCTGCATCTTTGACGATGGCCTCGCCCTCGTTAGTCAGCCGCGCCTCCCTGCCCTGGAAATCCCCGATATTGAACCCACCGGCCTCCAATTTAGCGACTATAGCGAGATGCAACCCACCCCCTACCGCTATGTTCTGCTCACCTTGGGCCGAATCACCGTCACCCGCCATTCTTTTGATCTCGCCACCCGCTTTGCCACACTCCTGTTCACACTGATCTATAGCAGCAGCCTTTATCTCTTGGTGACAGCCCCAGAGGAAATCACCGTTGGATTAGAGGCCATGCTCAGTCCCCTCAACCGTTTCAAAATTCCCGTTACGGAAATTATCCTCACCCTCACCCTGGCCCTGCGGTTTATCCCCCTCGTGTTGGAAGAGGTGCAAAACCTATCGCGATCGGTGCGGACAAGGGCGATTAATTGGAAAAAAATTGGTTTAAAACAGACGGCCCAAATTTGGCTTGTGGTGGCGGAGCGGTTAATCGAAAATCTGCTGCTACGGGCGGAACAAATCGCCCTCGCGATGAATGTGCGCGGTTTCACCACCCCCAACACCCATCAGGTGCAATGGCATCAATTACAACTGCGAGCCGGGGATGGAGTGGCGATCGCCCTCCTCTTGCTCCTTTGGTGGGGCCGGCTTACCTTAGGCTGGTTAGTTTAAAAATCCCCGCGCTAAAGCGACATAGAGTTGAGTTTCTTGGTAAAGGGGAACTCCTCAGCAGCCACAGGGCTTTCAGACGCCCGCACTATTTTCGTAAGATTCCCCCACATCTTCGGGGCGAAAGACTTTTCGCCCCGATATCTACACAATCTGTTGAAGCGGATTCTAGATTAGAACTTATGGGCGTGCAATACCTCCATCACATCACAAAGATAGGCAATGCCGGAATAATTATCAAAAAATTGGGCTGCCACCTCGTCAGAAATTTTCACTGCCATTTCTCGGTTAGGGGTAAGGATCTCGAACTTGATATTCGAGTTCGTGTCGGAAACGCTGGGTTGTCCCGACGATCGCACATTACGACTGCCCTTACCACCAGCATCTACCACCGTGTAACCGGTAGCCCCGGCTGCATCGATGATCTTGCCGATCTGTTTCAGCAGTACTTTTTCCGTGACGATGACAAGCTTACTAGCGCGTTGGGTCATTTAAGTTACCTCTTGATGCGTTTTATTTTGACAATTCAAGACAAGACCTCATGATCTTACCTTGAACCCTATTTTAAAATAGATGCCTTTAAGTTTATGCCAAAAGTTGACAAATCTACTAGCCTCAATGGACTCAGATTAGCGGAAGCATTTTATAAAAAATACTTATCTCTTAATCGGGATGACTCCCATTGAAATTGCCGTAAAACTACTCTAGTTGCAGAGTTCCCTGCATGGTTAAGCATTTTTGCTGAGGCTGTCGTCGTGAGGGTAGTGATTATCTTTGCGAAGGCAAAGGCTAAGGCCATGCAATCGGAATTGACCCCAAAATTCACCCATCTCTTTAAATAAAAGGAAAACTTATAGCTTAAATTTAACATTTCCATGGAGGGCGATCGCCTATGGTTGTGCATTTGACGCTAGACTGAATTCCATCAAAATTCGGGACTGAATTAATTTTCCCCTAGGGAATGTGCTGCGACATACCAGCATATCCCCATCCCATAGAGCCGCCATTTTCGCGCTACTTACAGGTTTTTAACTCAAACCTGTGAGGAACGGATTATTGCGCTCCTAACTTTTTAAAGCTCGCTTATCACAATCATTACTCCTCATCATGAGGGGGAAGGAGGTATTCTTGGATTTTCTATCCGATTTCTTGACAGGCTTCGTAAAACAGTTACAGTCCCCAACCCTCGGCTTTCTCATTGGTGGTATGGTGGCCGCCTCCCTGGGTAGCCGCCTGGCAATTCCCGATGCGGTCTATAAGTTCATCGTCTTTATGCTGCTGATGAAGGTCGGCCTCACGGGTGGACAGGAAATTCGCAATGCCAATTTGGTGGAAATGCTCTTGCCCGCATTGTTTGCCGTGGTGACAGGGATTTTGATCGTGTTTCTCGGACGTTACACATTGTGTAAACTGCCCCACGTCAAAATGGAGGATGGCCTTGCCACAGCAGGCTTGTTTGGTGCGGTGAGTGGCTCTACCTTCGCCGCTGCGCTGACCCTTCTGGAAACGGAACAAATTCCCTATGAGGCTTGGTCTGCGGCACTCTATCCTTTCATGGATATCCCGGCGCTGGTGACAGCGATTGTGTTAGCAAGTATTTATACCAACAAGCAGGAATATCGCAGTAAACGGGAGTATTACGGCGAGCAGGGCATTGTTGCTGAAGGGTATCCCAGTAAGCAGCCGGAGCGGGTCAAAGTATGGCCCATTGTCCAAGAAAGTCTCCAGGGTTCTGCCCTGTCGGCACTGCTCCTCGGCCTCGTTCTTGGTCTGGCCACTCAGCCGGAAAGTGTTTACACCACCTTCTATGATCCCCTGTTTCGCGGTCTGCTGTCGGTGCTGATGTTGATCATGGGGATGGAAGCTTGGGCAAGACTCAACGAATTACGGAAGGTGGCCCATTGGTACACGGTCTATTCTGTGGTAGCCCCACTGTTCCACGGGCTGATTGCCTTCGGTTTTGGTATGATTGCCCACTACCTGACGGGGTTCAGCCTTGGCGGTGTTGTGGTTCTGGCGGTGATGGCAGCCTCTAGCTCAGATATTTCAGGGCCGCCAACCTTACGGGCAGGTATCCCAGCGGCTAACCCTTCCGCCTATATCGGTGCGTCCACAGCCGTGGGTACACCTGTGGCGATCGCCTTGGCAATCCCCCTCTATATTGGGCTTGCGCAAGCATTGACCGGCGGCGGTTAAACCCTGATCCGTCCAGGGGACAATGACGAAAAAGCCAGGTTTCCAACCTGGCTTTTTTTGATCAAATCCGCTGAATCCAATGCGGTAGGGGCGCAACAATTAAACCCGTCACCCCTACAGCCATCAATGCCACAAGCTAACGAACCGCGAGGTTAATTAAACTCATGGAGCCAGCTTCAGGGTTAGATACGATAATTTGCCGCCGTTGGGAGAGGAGTTCAATCCCCTCTGGTTCTAATTCGGCGGCCCGATCACTGCCCACAATGCTCGGATTGAGAATCACAGTATCCAGGAGTTGGATATTGCGCGGATTGGTGACATCGTGGATCGTGACGGCATCGGAACGCTCGATCGCCACCGCTGCTAAGGTACGTCCTGCCACCGTTCCCACCGAAACCACCTCCGGCTCTGGCCCCTTACTACTACAGCGTTGGGGGAGCTTGAGGGCAAGAATGCTGTCTTCAATGGTATTGCCGCTATCTCCGAGGAAGGCCCCAGTGCGGGCATCAAAGGCGCTGATGCTGCGGGTTCCATGGGGACTCATGGGGGTTCCTTGATAGCTTTGTTGATTCACGGCGGTGAGATTATCCTCATCGGCAGTGACAAAAAAGCGACCATCGGGGGAGAGGGCGATCCCATCGGGTTCACGGGCGGAGGTATATTCCTGGCGGAGGCTGAGATCGTAGCTGCTAGCGCGACAATTGCCGGTGCCGACGGCATCGCTCGTTAAACCTAACCCGGTGCGAATCCCTAAATCAAAATTGGTGACACGGAAGGCGCGGGGGGTTAAGGGTTGGGGGAGGCGGCGGGGGACTTCGATGCGGGCGACGGCGTTGTTTTCCTGCAATGTGGTGACGATAAACGAATTATCACGGGCAATGCGCACCGTTTCCGGTTGGGGGTCATGGGGGAAAAAGGGAATCCCGGCGGCGGGGATGGGAATTTCCACCTGGGTCATGGCGGCGGGGCCCTGACGCAGATCGATAATCGAAACCGTCCCGGCGCGGTTGTTGGGATTGGTTAAATCCTCTTCGTTTTCCTCATCCTCATTGGCGACAGCGGCATATTGCCCATTGGGGGCGATCGCCACAGAATCCGGCCCCCGGCCCACCGTAACTTCCCCTAAAACCCGCAAATCCGGCAGGGAAAAGGCCACCACTTTGCCCGGCACTTCATCAAAGGTTTCCAGGTTGGCATCATCATGATCTTTGACCCCAGCAAGGGCATAACGACCATCAGGGCTAATGGCCACGCCGGTAATTTCCGCTGCACTGGAACCGACAGGGAAGTTTGCCGGTTGCAGGGTTGCGCTTTGCTCGACACGGAGGTTATTTCTACCGATCGCCACCACAGAAATACTCTCACCCCCCGCCACAACTGCCCGTTGGCCATTGGGGGCAGTCGCTAACATTTCCGCCCCCTCTAAATCCGTGAGGGTAAAGGCCAGGGTTCCCCGGATCGATGGGGTTTGGGCAGGGCTGGGTTGGCTGAAAGTGAGGATTAAGCTCAGGCTCAGGAGGGCGATCGCCCCCCACAGCAAGGGCGATCGCCGTTTGCCCTGGCTTAAACTTTGAATTAAGTTGATCATAAAATCTCAAAAACAAGCCTACGCGGGTAATGTACGGCCCCATGTCCAACCCTTGGGTAAAGGCGAGAATAAGCCAAGATTAAGGGCAATTCCTGAAACGTCCTGTGGCACAATAACCATTGATCTCGCCCCATAAATCTCCCGTGAATATCGCCTTTATTATTGACCCCATCGCCAGCCTTGACCCCACCCACGACAGCACCGTTGCCATCATGGAGGCTGCCCATCAACGGGGGCATCAGGTGTGGATCACGACGGTGGATCTGCTCACGGTACAAACAGGGGAAGCTTGGGCCACCCTTACGCCAGTCACGTTCGATCCTGTGGTTTTAGTTGAAGGCCGTTGGCAGGCTCCTGATCCTTGGTATCAATTGGGAACTGCCCAATTCCAACCCCTCACAGCGATGGCAGCGGTGTTCATGCGTAAAGATCCGCCGGTGACAATCCCTTACCTTTATGTGACGCAAATTTTAGACCTGATCGATCCGGCGAAAACCTTGGTGGTGAATAATCCCAGGGGGTTACAGGCGGCCAATGAAAAGCTCTACGCCCTCAATTTCCCGACGGCGATCCCCGAAACGATTGTGACGGCGGCCAAAGCGGTGATTTTGGATTTTGTGGCCCAGCAGGGGGCGGCGGTGTTGAAGCCCTTGGCAGGGAAGGCGGGGGAGGGGATTTTATTTTTGGAAAAGGGCGATCGCAATCTCAACTCCTTAATTGAAATCAGCACCCAATGGGGTAAGCTCCCCGTTATGCTCCAGCAATACCTCCCCGCCGCATCGGAGGGAGATAAACGGATTATTTTGCTCAATGGGGAGGCGATCGGGGCAGTGAATCGCATTCCCACCGGAGCAGATTTTCGCGGCAATATGGCCGTAGGGGGCCGGGTGGCCAGCACGGTGATCACCGAGCGAGAGCAGGAAATTTGTGAGCTAGTCGCGCCCCGTTTGCGCGAAGATGGCCTTTATTTCGTCGGCCTTGATGTCATCGGCGGCTACCTCACAGAAGTCAACGTCACCAGTCCCACCGGCATTCGGGAAATTGACCGGCTCCATGGCCTATCTTTGGGACAGCAGGTCATTGAATGGCTGGAAACAGCAAGGAGTTAACACCATGGCCCCCATTCCAGAGCAATCTCGCACTTGGGCAATGTTTTGCCACCTTTCCGCCTTAGCTTGGATTCCCCTCGCTGTCTTGGGGCTACCCCTTCCCTTTGCTTCCATCCTGGCCCCGTTAATCCTTTGGGCGATCCGCCGGGAGCAATCCGAATTCATTGATTACCATGGCCGCGAATCGATGAATTTTCAAATTTCGATGTTGATCTATGGCTTGATTTTGGCCATGATTGCGGCGGTGCTTTTAGTGATCGGCATCATTATTTTTGGGGTGGAGGATGGAGAATCGCCTTTAGCGGCCCTGGGGTTAATTTTCGGGGTGACGCTAGGGATCGGTTTACTCGTGATCTGGGGTGTGGTGCAAACGGTTTTTGTGATTTTAGCCGCTGTACGGGCTAATCAAGGGGGCTGGTATCGGTATCCCTTCACTCTCCGCCTGATCCGCTCCGTTGATTATCAAAAGGATGATCTGGATTAGGGCGCTCCCTCTTGACTCTCCCTTTAAGGGGAATGTTTTACGCTGAAGAAGCGAACCACATTCCTAAGAGCATATGTTTTTACAATCACCCCGGCAGATGGCGCTGCTCACTTTAACCCTGCTCACCTTGGGAACAGGTTTAACGGCCTGTGGTAATCCCTCCGGCGAGGAGATGGCTGTGGTAGATACTCCCATGGATGCAATGACGATGGATCATGGGGCGGGCCATGGGATGGATTTGGGGCCGGCGGATGGCCAGTTTGATTTGCGGTTTATTGATGCGATGATTCCCCACCATGAGGGGGCGGTGATCATGGCAGAAGCGGCTTTAAAAAACTCCCAACGGCCAGAGATTCGCGCTTTAGCGGAGGCAATTATTGCCGCCCAAGCGGTGGAGATTGAGCAAATGCGGGACTGGCGAGCAGCATGGTATCCCGATGCGGGCGATCGCCCCTTGGTTTATCACGCTGAAATGGGTCACATGATGCCCATGAGTGAGGCGCAAATTGAAGCGATGCGCATGAGTGTTGATCTCGGCCCCGCTGATCAGGAGTTTGATTTGCGGTTTATTGATGCGATGATTCCCCACCATCAGGGGGCGGTTGATATGGCTAAGGATTTGCTGGCAAAAACGGAACGCCCGGAAATGTTGGCGTTAGCGGAGGCAATTTTAGCCAGTCAAGGCGAAGAAATTGCCCAGATGGAAGCATGGCGGCAAGACTGGTACGATTAGGGAAATGCCTCTTATTGAATCTCACCCCCATTTAAGAAATCGATGAGCGCTGTAATTACCCTCGAAAATGCACAGTTAGAGGCGGAAGTCCTCAATGGTGATCAGCCCGTGCTGGCCTACTTTTGGGCGGCTTGGTGTGGCCCCTGTCGCCTCGTTTCGCCCTCCATTGAGGCGATCGCCGCTGACTATGGCGATCGCCTCAAGGTGGTGAAGCTCGAAGTAGACCGCAACACCGATGCTGTTAAACAGTGCCAAGTGGAGGGCGTTCCCGCCCTACGCATTTTTAAGGATAAAACCCTTGTGGCCAGCCATGAAGGGGCGATCACCAAGCCCGCGATCCTGAACTTCCTGAATGCCCACCTTTAAATTAGCCCTGCTGCCCTTAGTCAAAACTAAGGGCATCGTTTCCCGCCCTTGATCTTGTTATGGAATTTGCCCGCCGCCTTGAACCCCTCCGTGCCAATGTCTTTGCCGATATGGATCGGGCTAAGTCTGCGGCCATTGCTGAGGGGCTGAACATTTTAGATCTATCTCTGGGATCTTCAGATCTGCCCACCGATCCGGTCGTTTTGGAGGCGATCGCCACCGCCCTCCAAGATCCCACCACCCACGGTTACGCCCTTTTCCACAGTACCCAACCCTTCCGGAAAGCCGTCGCCCACCACTACAGCCAACGCTACGGTATCCCCATCGATCCGGAAACGGAAGTTTTGCCCCTGATCGGTTGTCAGGAGGGAACCGCCCATTTACCCCTAGCGGTACTGAATCCGGGGGACTATGCCCTGCTCCTCGATCCCGGTTATCCTTCCCATCAGGGGGGTGTGGTGTTAGCGGGGGGGCAAATTCACCCGATGCGGTTGCGGGCGGAAGAGGGCTTTTTACCCCAGTTTGGCGAAATTCCGGCGGATATCCTGGCTCAAGCAAAATTAATGGTGTTGAGCTATCCCCACAACCCCACGACGGGGACGGCTTCCCTTGCCTTTTTTAAAGAAGCAGTGGCGTTTTGTCGCGCCCATAATTTGGTGTTGGCCCATGATTTCCCCTATGCAGATTTATTTTTTACCGGCGATCGCCCCCCCTCCATTCTCGAAGCCGACCGCGAAAAATCCTGCTCTATTGAATTTTTCACGTTCTCCAAGTCCTATAACATGGGCGGTTTTCGCATTGGCTATGCCGTGGGCAATGGGGAAATAATCCGCGCCCTCCGTCAAGTGAAAGCCACCATCGACTTTAACCAATATCGGGGCATCATGGCGGGGGCGATCGCTGCCCTCCATAGCGATCAAGGTTTAGTACAAGCAACGGTGGCAACCTTTGCCCAGCGGCGGGATTTTATGGTGGCGGCCTTGGCCAAGATCGGCTGGCCCGTCCCCACCCCCACCGCCACGATGTACCTTTGGGCCCCCTTACCGGAACCCTGGCAACAGGATTCGATCAAATTTTGTATGGATTTAGTGGCTAAAACCGGCGTTGCGTTAGCCCCTGGTGCAGGGTTTGGCCCCAGTGGGGAAGGCTATGTGCGTTTTGCCTTGGTGCATGATGTGAAGGTGTTGGAGGAGGCGATCGCCCAGATCCAAACATTTCTCCAAACCCCTGAAGTCCATTAACATAAAGGCAAATTCAGGCAGTTCAGGAGCGGGAAAGATCATGAAACTTAAAACGGTGCTGTCCCTAGCCGGGGCAACGTTGCTCCTCAGCCTTTGGCCCCGTGCGGCCCATGCCGATATTTTTGATGCGATCGTCATTTGCCAAGTCACCGGCATTCGCCAAGGCCAATTAGCGGTGCGCCCTGCCCCCCATGGCCAACCCTTTGCCGGTTTGGATAACGGCAACCTTGTCCGGGCTTTTGGGGGAACCCTCAGCGAAGAGGGGACGGTATGGTATGAAATTAAGGTTTTGCAAGGGCCAAACCCCCAAGTTGAAGGTCGGCAGGGGTTTGTCAATGCTCAATATTTGCGTTGCCGTTGGTATGGCGAAGATGGAACCCTGATCCGCGAAGATTAACTGAAAAAGTCCAGTGTGTTGAAACGGTTGTTAAACAAAGGGAACGTCAACAACAGAGCTTTAATCCACATCGGCGCAAAGTAAAGACTCAGGAGCAGGCCAATAATGGCGATCGCCCCTGCACTGACCTTGACGATTTCTTCTTGGGTGCTGATGCGGAGGTAAACGGCAAGGGAGGCAACGGATAAACTGATCAAAAGCGGTGCAATCATCATGGTGTTATGAAGATGGAATCAGAAGACGCAAATAGAGGCGCAATGCGTTCCTTCGGGCTTAAGCCTACTTCCGTCTCCTCACCGGGGGAATCAGGCTTTTCAACGATCCTGATGGATAGGAGGAGATGAACGTTGTCGTTACATTTACTTATCTTTACTGAGATATAGGAGATTAGTCCCCACTTGTCAAGGGGTTGTTCCCGATTCTTGGGAATTATGTGATGAAAATCACATAATCAGGTCTAAACTGATCACATCCCAACCGCCAAGCCATCACAACCCAGGTCGATCAGATTCACAGGGCCATAGGGGGGTTTATCACCCGCAGTGCAGACAAAATCACCGATATTGGTGACAACCCCAATTCACCCTAAGGAGCAGTCATGTTGCCTGCATTGAAACTCCTCCCTGGCTCTATTTCTGAAATGCTTGCCACTGCCCGGCAAACCGGTCAACTGAAACGGGCTGACCAGTACGGTTTGATGGCGGCATTGCTAGAAGAATCTTTAAGTGAAGATGAAACTCGCGCCATTAACCGCCTGTTACGCTCTGTGAAACAGGGCAAAGTGGAAGTCCGCAACGACCTCTAAACTCAGATCTACTACTTTAAACCTTTTTTAAAAAAACGCCTTTAACCCCCCTCACCGCCATGCAAACGCCCCTCGCCTGCCGCTTCCTCCAATTCCTCCAAGACGAACTCGCCATTCCGCCTGAATCTTTGGCGATCGCCACCCGCCGCCACGACCCCACCCCCAACGTCCTGCCGATGATCCTCTGGCAATACGGGTTAGTGACGTTAGAACAAATTGATCAAATGTTTGATTGGCTGGAAACCGCTTAAACCGCTGCTCAATCGTTAGCCCACAGAGGAATTGGACTGAAGTCTGTAGGACAAACAGTGAAGGTCTAAACTTCGTGGGTCTACCTTGATGGGGGGATCACCTGCGGCGGTTGGAATGCGTGAATTTCGGTGAGGACTTTGACCCACCCGGCGACGAGATCGGTAAGGATCTGGTCGCCTTTTGCTGGGGTCGCTACGGTGGGATCGCCAATGACACCGCTTTTGCTGATGTCCTGTGTCACCCAAGCAAAGGGTAACTGGCCCTCTAAACTGAGGAGGCTATCAGGGGGTAAATCGGGGGGATATTCTCGCACAGCCTGATTCATGCGTACCTGCTTCGGTAGCAACTTGAGCATGAGGCTGGTTTCGGCATCGCCAGCATGGATGCCTTGCTCCCGTTCGCGATCGCTCAATAATGCCCCCACTTGGTTCGGCACGCGCCACACAAACAGGGGGAACACCAGTAGATCCCCATATTCCTGATGGAGATCCCGCGCTGCAATTTCCAGGATTTGGGGTTGGCCGCCGTGGGCATTGAGGAGAACGAGCTTGCGGAACCCGGCCCGGTAGAGGCTGGCGGCGACATCGCGGATCACGTTGAGGAGGGTTGTGGCGGAAAGCGTGATTGTGCCGGGAAAATGCCAATGCTCGTTAGATTTGCCATAGTACAGGGGGGGGAGGCTATAGGCGGGGATGGCGGGATCGAGGGCGGCGAGGGTATGGCCGAGGACTCCGGCGGCGATCGCCGCATCTACCACCAGGGGCAAATGGGGGCCGTGCTGCTCAATCGCCCCAATCGGCTGAACAATCACCACATTGGCTTTATCCGGCATGGCGGCGATGTCTGTCCAGGTGAGATAGGGGAAAAAACGGGCTGGGGGGATAAAACCGTGGATCATGGTGTGGCTACGTCTTCAGAAAATGGTGCAATGGGTTCGCTACCGCGTTGGCGGAGGGGCGAAAAATTTTTCGCCCCTACAGGGTTGCAATTTTGAATAAATTGAGCTTACTGATCACAAAAATTTGTAATGATTAAAGTGTAAGCTCCCAACAGACGAAGCTTTGTAAATCTATGAAAAATTTAATTGCAATGGGGGGGATCAGGGGGCGATCGCCCCTGAAATCTTTGATAATAAAGGTATCGAAATCAATGTTTTAGTTGTTCTATTTAACCCATTTCACTCAAGGGAGGCGGCCATGATGAAACTTACTCAAATGCTCCGGGATGCGGGTCAATTTGTGTCTGAGGCGATCGCTCGTTTGTTTGCCCCTAGTGATGCATCCTATCCTGAAATTGGCGTGCAACCCTTTTCCGGGGAACTGCACCACAAAACTGTCAAGGCTGATTGGTAGTTTTGTTTGACTGGAATAAACTCTGCGGGGGCGAAAGATTTTTCGCCCCTACATTTGTTTTGGGGCTATTTGCCCAAGGCTTTGACAACCCCAATCCCCCCGAAATACAGGCACAACACTGCTCCCGCCAATAGGGATTGGGTGATGGGATCGGTGGAAGGGGTGAGGATTGCCCCTAGGACGACGGAAAGTAAAATCACATACCGCCAAGTTTTCAGCATTTGATTGCTGGAGACAATCCCCAAGTTGGCGAGGATATATTGCAGCACCGGCACTTGAAACACCAAGCCAGTGCAAAACATCAACAGCAAGACAAAATCAAAATAGGACTCAATCGACCAAGCTTGCTCCACCACATCACCGCCATAGCTGATGAAGAAGGAGAGGGCCGCCGGAACTAATGCCCAATGGGAAAAGGCTAACCCCGTAAAGAACAATACACTGGAACCAAGAACCGCAGGCCCTAAAAGATCCCGTTCCCGGCGGGTTAAGCCCGGCAGAATAAACTGAATGACCTGGTAAAGGATAAAGGGGCTAACGAGGATCACCCCCACCAGGGCCGCGACCTTGAAGGAAACAAAAAAGAATTCACCAGGAGCCAGTTGCAAAAAGCGAACGTCACCGGCGGGGGCTTCGAGCCAAGCGACAAGGGGGCGCACCCAGATAAAGCAAGCGCCACAGGCAACGGCGATCGCCAACAGAGAAGCAAAGATCCGCCACCGCAGTTCCTCCAAATGCTCCGTCAGGGTCATCTCGACATCATGGGGGGGATCATTGGGGTTTTCGGTGGGTTCCAATTGGGGTTTGGTGTCAGCAGCAGCCATAGGATCTTGCAAGTTCAGGGCGTTGGCCTATTGTACCGAAGGGTTGAAAATTCGGGGCTAAATCCCCTCAATCAGCCATTCGGAGGCGCGATCGCCTAAATCAATGGGGATGCTCACCGCTTTGCCCAAGCGGGGCCGCTCACGGGTTTGGGCCAGATAGGTTTCCACCTGGGCGATCGCATCCCAGGCGTTGAGGTAGTTGGCGACCGCATCGAGATGGGCAAAATATTCCGCCTCACTCATGGGGAACGAAGCCTGTTCCCGGTACTTCCACATCACTTGGACGTAGAGTTTTCCCTTGGTTTGGCGGACTTGGAGGGCATAGGAGCGGCCCCATTTCTGGAGCAGGAGTTGGTGAAGATCTCGGCCGGTCATGGTTTCAGGGGCGGCGATCGCGACTAAAGAGCAAGTTTAATCCGTAATCTGCGAGTTTTCTGCAATAATTTAACGAGTAACAAGGGTTTAACCCTGTTCATGATTGTTAATGATCACAGGGTTGCCCCAAACCCAGCAATGATCCATTTCTATCCCCGATTTTTCGAGGTTTGCTAGGACGTTCACCGTCGAACCCGGCTCCTCTGCAAAAGTATAAACATGATTTCTTGAGTTATGACACAACTTTCCGCCTCCTCTGATGCCCCCAACATGGGTCGTCGTCAGTTTATGAACCTGTTGACCTTTGGCACGATCACCGGCACAGCCCTGGGTGCATTGTATCCAGTGGTGAAATACTTTATTCCCCCGGCTAGCGGTGGCGCGGGGGGCGGTGTAACCGCTAAAGATGCCCTGGGTAATGATGTTTCGGTACAAGAGTTTGTAACGGGCCGTAAAGCGGGCGATCGCGCTCTCACCCAAGGTCTCAAAGGTGATCCTACCTATTTGATCGTCACCGAAGAAGCCGCCATTGCTTCCTATGGCCTCAACGCCATTTGCACCCACTTGGGTTGCGTTGTGCCTTGGAACAGCAGTGCCAACCGTTTCATCTGCCCCTGCCACGGTTCCCAATACGACAATGAAGGGAAAGTGGTGCGCGGCCCTGCCCCCCTCTCCCTCGCTTTGGCCCATACCGAAGTCGTGGATGATCACGTCGTCCTCACCCCTTGGACGGAAACTGATTTCCGTACCGGCGAAGATCCCTGGTGGGCTTAACCCCTACCGTTTAGGGAGGAGTGAGAAGTGAGAAGTGAGAAGTGAAAAAACTCTTTCCTCTCTTCTCTATCCTCTTTCCTCCAAAGTTGTTGAACTATCCCTTGATTTAGGACTTGTTACCGTTCCGATGAAATATTTGTTTAGTAATGCCCTGCGCCGGGTCGCCCAAACCCTGAGCATTGTTCTACTGGCGATGGTGGTGTTTTTGGGTTTCAATGCCCAACCCGCTGCGGCTTACCCCTTCTGGGCCCAAGAAACCGCCCCCGAAACCCCCCGCGAAGCCACAGGCCGGATTGTCTGTGCTAACTGTCACCTGGCTTCTAAACCTGCTGAAGTTGAATTGCCCCTGTCCGTCACGCCGGATACCGTATTTAAAGCCATTGTTAAAATTCCCTACGATCTCTCTGCACAACAGGTGTTAGGGGATGGCTCTAAAGGGGGCCTGAATGTGGGTGCGGTGTTGATGTTGCCCGAAGGCTTCACCATTGCCCCTGCCGATCGCATTCCTGAGGAAATGAAGGAAGAAGTGGGTGGAGTTTATTTCCAACCCTACCGGGAAGATCAAGATAATGTCTACATCGTTGGCCCCCTACCCGGTGAGCAATATCAAGAAATTGTTTTCCCCATCTTGTCCCCCAATCCCAAAACCGATAAGAGCGTCCATTTTGGTAAGTTTCCCGTTTACCTCGGTGCGAACCGGGGCCGCGGCCAGTTGTATCCTGCGGGCAACACGACGAATAACAATTCGTTCAAAGCCAGCGCTAGCGGCACGATCAGCGCGATCGCCCCTGGGGATGATGGCGGTTCTGTCGTCACCATTGCCACCGCCGAGGGTGCAGTGGATGAAGTGATTCCCCCCGGCCCGACGGTGTTGGTTGCCGTTGGCGATACCGTTGAAGCCGGTGCATTTTTGACCAATGACCCCAACGTGGGCGGTTTTGGTCAGGAAGAGGCGGAGATTGTCCTGCAAGATCCGGTGCGGATTCAGTGGCTCTTGGTGTTCTTGGCGGCGATCGCCCTTTCCCAAGCCCTCCTTGCCCTCAAGAAGAAACAAATCGAGCGCGTCCAAGCCGCTGAAATGGATTTCTAATCCCCAAATTAGCCCCCTTTTACAGCGCACAGTTTTAAAGCAGTTAAAGCTGTGCGCTTTTTTTGATCCCTCGGTTCGACTGCGCTCACCGAGCCAACGCTGTTCACCGAGCCAACGCTGTTCACCGAGCGCAGTCGAGGTGAACCCCCCCGTCCCTACTGTATTGATATCGATCACCATTACTCATGAAAGCCTTCGAGATTGCCCCCCCAGAAATTCCCGCCGCTGCTTGGCAACGGCCCATCGGTCGCGGTTGGGAGGCTCCCTATACTGTCCGCCGGGACAGCAATGTTGATGATGGCCCTTGGCATGGGATGCCCTTGGGGGGATTGGGGGCGGGCTGTATTGGGCGATCGCCCCGTGGTGACTTCAACCTTTGGCATCTCGATGGCGGTGAACATATTTTTAACCCGGTTCCCGCCTGTCAATTCAGCATTTTTGAGCAGGTGGGGGACAATCTCCCCCAAGCCTATGCCCTCAGTACGGAACCCCCCGCCGATGGCAGTTTGAACCGTTGGCAATGGTATCCCGCCGAAAAAGGCAGTTATCACGCCCTCTATCCCCGCAGTTGGTTCAAATATGAGGGGGTGTTTCAAAGTGAGATTATCTGTGAGCAGTTTTCCCCAATTTGGGCCGATTGTTATCAAGAATCCAGCTATCCCGTGGCGGTGTTTGATTGGACAATCCACAACCCCACGGATCAGCCGATCACGATGAGTATCCTGCTCACCTGGCAAAATATGGTGGGCTGGTTTACCAATGCGATTAAAAAGCCGACGGTGACGGTGCGCGATGACGGTAGCCCGGAATATGAATATCAACCCAAATGGCGAGACAGTACCGGGTCTTTTAATCAGTGGATTATGGATCATTACCGGGTGGGCTGTTTGATGAACCGGGTGCGGCCCCATGCAGAATTGCAAGAGGGGGATGGGCAGATGGCGATCGCCTCCATCACCAATACCGCTGTTGAAGCCTACCACCTGGGGCGATGGAACCCCGATGGCGATGGGGGGGAAGTGTGGGAGTTATTTTCCCGCAATGGGATGTTACCGGATCAGCAGGATGAAACCCCCGCCGCCCCTGGGGAGCAAATTGCCACCGCGATGGCAATCCGGTTCACGATTCGACCGGGGCGATCGCGCAAAATCCCCTTTATCCTCGCCTGGGATTTCCCGATCACCGAATTTGCCGAGGGGATTAGCTATTTCCGCCGCCACACCGACTTTTTTGGCCGCAGTGGCAATAACGTTTGGACAGTGATCCGCACCGCCTTAAAACATAGTGATATTTGGCGGGAAAAAATCCTCACCTGGCAAGCCTCGGTATTAGATCGCGAAGACCTGCCGGACTGGTTAAAAATGGCCCTGTTTAACGAGCTTTATCTGCTCACCGATGGGGGAACCCTCTGGACAGCCGGAACGGAAACCGACCCCATCGGCCAGTTTGCGATTTGGGAATGTGTGGATTACCGCTGGTATGAAAGCCTGGATGTGCGGCTTTATGGCTCCTTTGGGATGATGATCCTATTTCCTCGGTTGGATAAAGCGGTGTTAGAAGCCTTTGCCCGCGCCATTCCCACCGCCGACGCTACCCCCCGCATCATCGGCTACAACCAAGCCCCCGCCGTCCGCAAACTGGCCGGAGCCACCCCCCATGATCTCGGCGCTCCCAATGAACATCCTTGGGAAAAGAGCAACTACACCAGTTATCAAGACTGCAACCAATGGAAAGATCTGCCCTCGGATTTTGTCTTACAGGTCTATCGCAACTATCTCCTCACCGGGGCCGATGATGTGGAATTTTTGTGGGAATGTTGGGGGGCAATTCCCATTGCTTTGGACTATCTCAAAGGGTTTGATTTTGATGGCGATGGCATCCCGGAAAATTCCGGCGCACCGGATCAGACCTTTGATGATTGGCAGTTACGGGGCGTGAGTGCCTATTGTGGGGCGTTGTGGATTGCGGCCTTGGAGGCGGCGATCGCCATTGGCGTGATCCTCCTCGACCATCCCCCTGCTAATCCCCTCCTTCAACCCGCAGACTATCCCCACGGGATTACTCGTCACCTAGAGCAATACCGGGAATGGATCCGTCAAGCCCGGCCGGTATATCAGGAAAAACTTTGGAATGGGGAGTTTTATCGCCTCGATAGTGAGAGCGGCTCTGATGTGGTGATGGCGGATCAGTTGTGTGGTCAGTTTTATGCCCAATTATTGGGTTTGCCCGATGTGGTGGATCGCCCCTATGCGGAGTCAGCATTACGGTCGGTTTATCAAGCCTGTTTCCTGCGGTTTGCTGGGGGTCAGTTTGGGGCAGCCAACGGAATGCTCATCGATGGCAGTCCTGAAAATCCCAATGCCACTCACCCTTTAGAGGTGTGGACGGGGATTAATTTCGGGTTAGCGGCCTATTTGATCTTGATGGGGATGCGGGAAGAGGGGTTAACGATGGCGGAAACGGTGGTACGGCAAATCTACGAAGGAGGTTTGCAATTCCGCACACCGGAGGCGATTACGGCGGTGCGGACGTTCCGCGCCTGTCATTATTTGCGGGCGATGGCGATTTGGGGGATTTATCATGTGTTAACACCTTAGGGAGGGGTAGGGGCGAAAGGTTTTTGCGCCCCTAGAAGTTGGTGTTATTGGAGCGATCGCCATTCCGCAATCATTTCCGGGGCAATATTCAAGACAATTTCCGGCCCCTCCATTGTGGCTAAACTTAACTTTAACGGAATCGCCGGTTCTAACTTCATCAAAATTGGCCCTAAATCATATTGCCCGGAACTGGGCTGATTTTGGGTTGCATCGGTAAACATGACTTCAGAGCAATCAGTGGCTTCCCAGGTTTTGCCTCTGAAGTTGGTTAATTGTAAAGGTTGGGAGCGATCGAGCGTTGCTACCCCTGGAAAGCCGATCAAACGCAGATAGAAACGGTTTGCGCCATCGGGTGTTGTGCGCCGGAAGGCGATCGCCTGCCAAGTTTTCCCCTCCTGATCCTTCAAGGTTTGGCGAGATTGAACCACCACCTGCCCCGGTGCTTCCTCCAACTGGCGGAGCGCGGCTTGGGCGGGGGCGATCACGCCATCCCAGGCCAGCCCAACGGCCAACAGTCCAACGATGAACAGTGATCCCAGAAAACGTAAAAGCGGTTTCATGATCATGACTCCAAATTTGGGTTTTCAAAAAATAGGATAAAATTACAGCCGACATTCCGCAGGTTGCTCAATCAATGGTGCGTCAGCCGTTAAGCTACTCTTTTGCATCCTAGGTTACCAATCTGACGCACCCTACAATTGAATCGTAGGGTGCGTCAAACCAAATCAATGATGATGTTGATGGTTGAATTGTGTCTGACGCACCGTTCACTAGCATCATTAGTCTTAACCTGCGGAATGTATAGCAATAGTCAGTATGGTTAGGACGTTAAATCCGAAACCCTCTCCTGGTGGGCAATGTTCACCCGACGCGATGTCCTAACCTTCTTGGCTACTGCTATATGATTAGAGCAAGAACTGTGGCTGGATTGGATGCTGAATGTGCGTAGGGGCGAAAAATTTTTTGCCCCTACATTTGTATCTTTAATGAGTAGTCTCTGTTAAGGCTTTTTGCAAACCATCGGGAATGAAAACCGCATACATCCCTCGTAGATCATCCACATTAAAATCATAGGCTAAATCTTGAGGATAGGCATCCTTGACAAACTGAGGACGGCGCTCTTTCATGCCATGACAAACTAAACAACTGGATTCCACATTAATCCGCCGATAATAACGAGTTCCAGGCTGCTCATTGACGGTTTCTCGATCCCAAAAACCAATCAAAGTCGGCTCTTGATCAAACTTGGCTAAAGCCATCTCTGCATTGACATTATCCGGCGCGTGTTTCGGGTTGCGATACTTCGCAGCCATCTGTTTTACCTGCCAACCATGCTCTTGGCTGAGTTCCATGGCCCGCATCCCCACCGGACGACAAACTTCCTTCATCGTTTGCATCGTAGGAACCTCGGTGCTACCCTCCAAAGAAGAGGCTAACCCTGTACGCAGAGCATCTAAAGCTTCAATTTCCTGCACCGTTTCAGCCAATTGATCAACATTGGGAACAATGGGAGCAGCGACAGCAAGATCCCCACCTAAAATCTGGCTGAATGGGGCATTCCAACCCAGTGCAAATAGGCTAATTCCCAGCATAAAAACAAAGCGGAGCAAACGCTGAAATTTCATCTTTCCTGTTTCCTTTTATTAAATTTAGTTTTATTTGCATTAACCTGATCGTACCATTTTGTTCTAGAGCTAGATCAGATAAATTGTTAAGAAAAAATTATTATAGCGTTTTCGATGCTCATGAAGTCTAGCCCTCACCCCAAACCCCTCTCCCAAAGAGGGCGATTGGCTCTAGACTGTACCTCATCGACTGAGAAATTGCTATATTCAGTTCCGCCCCTGGAAGGCGCTGATGATAATTCTTGCGTTCTACATTTGCCATGATCTGTGAACAATGGCGATCTGAAGTATTAATCCAGCTTTAAACCCGTAGGGGCGAAAATTTTTTCGCCCCTACATCAAGGGTTTCGACTTTAAATAAATTGAGCTTATCACCTTACAGTTTGCTCATAAATCACCAAAAACTTGATCAAAGTCCCTCTCCCAAAGAAGGAGAGGGATTTAGGGTGAGGGACTGTCCTCGATAAAGAAGACCTAGACCTAAAGCGGATAGCGCGATAAATTTTGAACCTCTTGGTGTACCATCATACTGATTTTAAGGGTATCCGCTAAAAGTTGATGATTTTCCACTAAACCATAGGAGTTTTCATGGGACATTAATCGTTCTAAATCTTGCTCTAGCTGTTGTGAAATACTTTGTAAATCAATGTTTTGATCAAGCTTAGTTCTGAGCATTTGTTCTACTGTTATAGCACGAATTAAGCTTTTTTTGATTGTCTTCAGTAAATCAAAGGTCATTGCTTCAGTACCTTGACCCATTGGATTAACATCTTCAGCAGCATGATTTTCAGAAGATTGGAGTTCCTGCAAAAGATTTAGGGAATAAATAACCCGATTATATTTATCAATTTCTAGCAAAATCTGACTCACTGTTTTCATGGAAAGGCAGGTTTGTTTTAAAAAAAGATTCAACCCACCGAAGCAGCCCAAAAGTACAATCAATAAACTTAAGAACAAAATTGCTAATCCTTGGCCATCATTGGTAATGGCTGACCAAGAACGAGAAAGAATCAAGAAAATCGGGGTCAGCACAATAAAGCTAACAAAAAATAAAGAAAGTTCTGTGCTGAGGAGACGTTGCCGAGCTTTTGGGTTGCTCAGGATCAAGGCCTGATAAAAATCTAGCTTGAGATGGGTTAAAAGATCAAAGTTAGTTAGATCTTCAACCTCTTGAGTTGTAATCGTTAAGGTTTTAAAGGAATAATGCATGGTGGTTAAGATACACCCAATAACTGACCAATGAGTTTTAAGACATGGGCATAAAAATTGCTTTCGATTTGGCGAAAAAGCTGGAATGGACTATTGGGAGCACCAAAGAAAGGGCGTAATGTCCAACCCAATTGGCTACCCACAAAACCATATAAAAATAGCCATATTTTTAGCACGTTGCGGTTTTGAATTTGTTTTTCAGCGGGTTGATCATCAATAAATAAAACACTGCGATAGAAAAAATGGATTCCCACAATACCGGAGGCGGCGAGGATCAAGATGTTAAGAAACTGAAAGAATTGATAATCTGTGCTGGAGAGTCGGAAAAATAAAGTAACGGGGGCAAAGCCGAATAGCATTACTGCCATGGCGGCGGTGGCGGCAAGGAGCAGGGCTAAATATTGGCTAAAGGTGCGTTTTGAGCCAGAAATGACGTTGAAAAAGTAGAGGGTGGGTAGGCAAATAAAGAGGGTAAGGATGTAAAGGGCGGGGAGTTTGATGGCAGAGGCTAGCATTTGTAAGAGGCCATTGAATGAGCCGATGATTGCACCGTATATCCCTAGGAATATACAACTACAAATCATTAAGGATAAAATAATCGATTCTAGTCGTTTGCCTTCTTTGATGGTTTCGATTAATTGGGTACGATCGCGCAAAAATTGCATGAGCAGGTCAAAGTGATTCATAAATAAGCTTTGTCGTTTGGGGAATCTCTCAATTCTAATCAAGTTTGATGATAAAGCAAGGATTTGAGGGGCGATCGCCTGATTTTTAGCAAATTTTTAGCAAAACTTTTCATTTGGGTTCATCCCTCAGACGTTGAGGGCATGGTGCAATTCAGCCCATGGGCGGAAAAAAAATCGCGATGGTGGTGGGAAAGATCCGTTAGGATGGACGGGTTAGAGCGTGGCGATCGCAAGAGAGGGGCAAATGAACGGTAACGGTTTTAAATCCAATGGCAACGGACAACCCCAGCGCAAAATTATCAATCATTCCATTACCTTACCCCCCCTACCCCCAACCCAAGGCAGGATCAGGGAAACTTCTGCCCTCGTTCCCCAACGCGCTGCTCAAACCACCAACGCCCTGGTTTATCCCGAATTTGATCAGCCGGTCGTTTTGCGGCAATCCCACCGCTGGTCACGACTGATTACTTGGACGATTATCGGCGTGGTGACGTTTGGGGTGGGTTGGGCCTGTATTGCTGAGATTGAACAGGTGGCCACTGCAACGGGTCAGTTAAAACCCAAGGCGACGGTGAAGGAAATCCAAGCGCCTGCGAGTGGCGTGGTGGCTCAGGTGTTGGTGGCTGAAGGGGATTTTGTGCAGCCGGGGGATTTGTTGGTGCAGTTTGATTCGGGGACTGTGGAAGCGGAATTGCAGGGGACTTTATTGGTGCGGCGATCGCTGGTGGAGGAAAACCGCCTTTACCGCAATGTGATTGAATCTGGGGATGCGCGGGGCTTAATGCAGGCCATTGTTCGCCTCAACCTCCCCCCGGATGTGCAACAACTGACCCGCAACCGCCAAGCGGTGGTGGAGGAAAATCAGTTTTATCAGGCGGAATTGGCGGGGAATGGCCAGGGGTTGAATGCGGGGGATCTGGCTCGGCTCCAGACGGCTAATGCGGAATTGCGATCGCGGGCTAATACGGTGCGCCTCGATATTGCCCAACGGCAGGAACAATTACAACAAACCCAAATTAAACTGGCGGATGCGAGCCAAGCCTTAGCCACTGATCGCCGGGTGTTAGCAGAGATCAACGCCCGCAACCGTACCGCCATTGCCCAAGCAGCGGAGTCCCTCGCGTTAGAGGAAAATATGCTGGCGGATATGAGTCCCTTGGCGGGGGAGGCGATCGCCAATGTGCAAGTGGAGCAACAGCGACAACGGGCCAATGATCGCCGCGCTACGCTCCAAGAATTGCAGCGCAATGCCCGCATTGAAACCCAAGAGCAGGAGCAAAAAATTGCTAGTCGTCAGGCGGAAATTGAGCAACTTCAGAAGGAATTAAATCGTATTCAGTTGGATGTGGCGCGGGGGCGGGAGGAGTTGACGAATACAACGGCGAGTACACAGAAAAATGTGCGGGAGGCGATCGCCACCAATAACAAACGCATTGCTGATATTGATAGCCAACTGACTCAATCCGTCCTCAATGTGGTGGTGGCCAATGAAAAACGCCTCGCTGAAATGGATAGTAAAATCAATCAACTTCAGCAACAATTGCGCTACCAAGAAGTTCGAGCGGCTGTAGCGGGAAAGGTGTTTGATCTCCAAGCCTATAACGGTTTTGTCGCCAATACCAGTGATACATTACTCTCCATTGTGCCAGAAGATAACCTGATTGCTGAGGTATTTGTCACCAATCAAGAAATTGGCTTTGTGCGGGAAACTATGGCCGCTGATATTCGTATTGATTCCTTTCCCTTCAGCGAGTTTGGTGATATTAAAGGGGAAGTGATGTCCATTAGTTCCGATGCTTTACCGCCGGATCAAGTTTATAACTTCTTCCGCTTTCCCGTTAAGGTGAGCCTAGATCAACAGTTTTTACAAATCCAAGACCGGCAAGTTGCCTTGCAATCAGGGATGTCGGTGAGTGTGAATATTAAAATTCGTGAAAATCGCAAGGTGATTAGTTTATTTATTGAACTATTTACCAATAAGGTAGAAAGTCTTAAACGGGTGCGTTAAACAAATAAATTTTGTGATTCATGAGGTACAGCAGCAATAATTGCTGTACCCGCTAGGCAGATTTTCACGGGTGACTTGCTCAATTGCATCAGTCATCGCTGCAATTCTAGCAGTAGCCAAGGAGGTTAATGCAATCTCTGAAACTAAGGTGGAGCGGGCTGAATTCTGCAATACAAACTGAGTCTTAATCATTCTGCCTAGTGTTATCAATCCCTGTAGGTTCTAGCTCATTGCTTCCGTAGTATACTTTTGAGGATCAGGAGAGGGTTATGGTGGTTTGGGTTGTGGGGTTTAATGTGGCGATCGCCCTTTTGAATTGCTATCTATTCTGGAAAATTATCCAGTGGCGGCGCTGTTTGCGTTGTACCCACTACACCCTTACCCGCACGGAACGGCAAATGCGCCGCATCCTCACCACTGCCCCAAGGGTGATCCACCAAGGGCAACAGGGGGCCCAACAAACCCGCCTCGCCTACGCCCGGCTCCAAAGCCAAATCCAGCAACTTCAGCAACTCCTGAGCCTGCTGATCCTCGTGCGCAAACTCTGGTATCGCTATTAATGCCCACAGGGGGAGGGCGAAAAATTTTGCGCCCCTACGGAGCAGCGGATGATCGCTGCGGTGGGGGGTGGGTTATGCTACAAATCCCCCGGCGGGATTGATCTACAATGCCCTCAACTCCTTACTGCTCCTCCCTATGCTCGTCACAAAACAGCCGGTTTTTCGTAACTTTTGGTATCCCATCGCTCCCCTGGCGAAGTTAAGCGATCGCCCCTACAGTTTCACGCTCCTTGAGGAAAAACTTGTTCTCTGGCTTGATGCCCAGGGTCAGCCCGCCGCCGCCCAAGACCGCTGTTGTCACCGCTCCGCCCAACTCTCCCTCGGTACGGTCAAAAATGGCTGCATCACCTGCCCCTACCACGGTTGGCAATTTGACGAGGCGGGCCAATGCTGCAATGTTCCCCAACTGGCGGATGATGCCTTGATTCCCAAAACCTATCAAATCCAAAGCTATCGCTGTGAGGCTCGCTATGGCTACGCCTGGGTTTGTTTAGGGGAACCGTTACAACCGATTCCCCACATTCCCGAAGCCGATGATCCCGCTTATCGCCTCATCCATGAGTTTTATGAGCCTTGGAATTGTGCCGGTTTGCGGGTGATGGAAAATGAACTGGATTTAGCTCATCCGACGTTTGTCCATACCACCACGTTCGGCAGTGAAGAACACCCCATTCCTGACCATTTGGAAACCGAAGAAACGGATTATGGGTTAAAAATTCGCGCCACATTGGGGGTGGTCAATCCGGAATTACAGCAAAAGAATTTAAACATGGCAGAGAGCCAAACTCAGCGCCTTCTTGATATGGATTGGTTTATGCCGTTTACCTGTTGTTTACGGATTAATTATCCCAATGGTTTAACCCACATGATTGTCAATACGATGACCCCGATTAGCGATGGGCGATCGCAAATGGTGCAGTTTTGTTTACGCAATGATACGGAGGCGGAGCTTAAGGCGGTGGATGCGATCGCTTTTGATCGACAGGTGACGCTTGAAGATCAGGCGATTCTTGAAACTACGGATTATGATGTGCCGCTGGAGTCGAAATATGAGCAACACATGATGACGGATAAGCCGGGTTTGCTCATCCGTCGTCGCTTGGCGGCTCTGCTCAAAGCCCACGGGGAAACGGAGCAAACCCGTAGCACGACCAAACCGTAGGGGCGTTGGCCTAAGCCTGCCGGAGGCACAAAAATCTTTCGCCCCCACCCCCTTAACCCCCATCTTCCCCCTTCGGCAACTGGGGATAATCGGGACTATTGATCGAGGGGCGATCGCGTACCTCCTCCGGTGGCGTAATCTGCTCCTCCACATAGGTGACACGATGGGAAGCCATCGGCGGCGGTAGCGGGGCAGGCTCCGCCCCTAAAAACTGATCCTCAGTCCGCTTAATCACATCCTTCGCCAACCGCTCACTAAACCCCACCACAAACGCCAGAGAACAAAAGAAAAACTCCGCCCCCCGCGCCGTCGTCGGCGGCACAATTTGCACCGAAATAATTCCAGAACTGAACATCGCATAGACCAAAAGCCCAAAGGAAGAACCAATAATCGGCTTAAACGCCCCGGTAAAAATCGGCACAATCGGATCCGTTGCATCCTGCTTTTCAAAATCATTGATCCGAATCAAAATACTAATCGCACTCCCTAGAGTTCCCGAAGAAACCACCAACACAATCAAGAACAAAATCGAAGCATCTTGCCGTTCCTGCTCCTGCAACTTCTCCAACGTATTGAGGCGCAAGCGTTTCGTGCGATATTCCCGCGCTAACTCTAAATGATTATCACTCGTAATCGCTTGACCAATGGCACTTCCTAAGGAATTAGAGCCATTGTTCGGATTGAGGGCATTAGGGGTTAAAGGAATTAATTCCCCATTTTCATTAATTGTCACCCCATCTTCTTCTAAAATTGCCTTAATTGTAAATAACCGCTCCTGAACTTCCAATAGTTCTGCCCCACTTTTCTGCTGTAAAGAAATGCCAATCAGCCCCCCAAAAAACAGCAGGGCAGAGATCGAGGAGGTAAAGGCTAATCCACAGACTACCTTAAGGGGATCGGATTCCGAACGGTAAACGTCCATAAAGCGATTGATAATCACCCCCATCAACGGATGTTGATAACAATTTACCGTCCGCTCAATATCAATGCGGATTTTTCGCGCCACTAATACACTGGGATGCTCATGACTAAGCACCTCAATGGCCATTTCAATATATTCAAACAACATCGTTAATTCCTGTTGCTTAGAACTGATGCGCAGGAATTTTGCGAAACGATGGAGTGAACTTGATTCCAGTTGAATGAGTAATTTTTCGATGCGGGGAAAAAGCACAACGAGAGCCGCAATTTCCCCCTGAATGGCAATCAAGTTTTCCTGCGTATGGTGATTGTTTTGCCCGCGTTGACTGCGCAGGTTGAGGTTGTGGCTGATCTTGCGGAGATTTTCTTTAATTTGCTTGAGCCTTTGGCTAAACAGAGATAAAGAAGAGCCGTTAGGAGCAAAAGACATGGATGGGGACATAGCTAACCCAATAAACGAACCTGATGATTGCACAGGGATTCTAGACGATTACTTCCAAAGCAAGTGCCAAGATTCAGGGATTTTTCATCGGTTTTGCGTCATTTGGCTCATGATTTTTTTGTTTTTAAGTCAATTGTCTAGACTGGGTTGCGGCAGCCGCGAAAGTTTCACTGCCCACAACCGCTAAAATAGGGGGGATAAGTCTGTTGCTGTTTCCCAAGATCATGAACGATAAGCCCGGCCTGACGGCTCCTCCTTCCTCTAAAGTACAACAGATCTCTGCTGATTTAAAGTTTGCGGGCCGCATTGGCTTTTGGGTGCAGTTGGTGCTGGGGGTGATCTCGGTGGTGACGGTGCTGTTTTCGAGTACAAGCTTTTTCAGTGGGGGGAGCCGGGAAACCCAAGGGACAGAATTTGGCGTATTTTGTGCGGTGGGGGGGTTGATTGCTCTTTCGGTGGGGATTTATTTTTCTTGGCGGTATATGGCGATCGCCGACCTCCTCCAAACCCAAGGCCCCGCCCAACGTCCCAACCGCGCCGACACAATCCGGGTGATCCGCCTGGGGTTAATTGTCAATATGGTGGGGATGCTGTTAACGATTATTGGCGCAGAGGCGATCGTCGGGATTGTCTTGGCCAAATCCCTCGCCAATCCACCGGGGGCGCTGGCCAATCAAGATCCCGCCAAATTAGTTAACTCCATTGATCTCTTGGTGATCCAAGCCAACACGAACACGATCGCCGCCCATTTTGCCGGCATCGTCTCCTCCCTGCTGCTCCTCAATCGCATCACCCGTTAGTTGAGCTTAAGCGGCGGATTCATTACTGAGTTTGGCCCGGATTAAATAGCCGCAACGGTGTTCCCCATCGTTGAGCCACTGGGTTCGCTCCACGGTGCAATCGGGCAAAATGGCGGCAAACATTTCCAACTCATGGCCACAGACCGAGGGGAAAGATTCCGCCACTTCGGAGATCGCACAATTGTGTTCCGCAAAAATGTATTGCTCTGGTTCATTGCTGCGGCGGGGTTCCGGGGGGTGGAGTTCCGCCATGTAGCCCTCGGTTTGGCGCATTTGCACCAGGCGTTCAATGCGATCGCGCAAACTGCCCACCCCGATGCGATCGCGGTATTCTCGGGCCTTCCGTTCCCATTGTTTCCGCAACACCATCCCCACCTGTTCCCGGCCCACTGTTTCCACCAACGTATCAATCAGCGACACGGTAAACTCGCCATAGCGGTGGGGGAACTGCTCCCGGCCTTCCCGACTGAGGGAATACTGGTGTTGGGGCCGTCCCATCCCGGTTTGGATGGCTTCGTATTCAATCAAGCCACTATCCGCTAAATCCTTGAGGTGGCGGCGCACCGCTTGGGGGCTAATGGTAAGGGATTCTGCCAGGTCTTGGGCAGTAGCTTGCCCCTGCCGGAGCAGATGTTGCAGAATGTCTTGCTTAGTCGAAGCGTGCTGCGTCGTCGCCATTGTGTAAAATTCCCTGTGGACTTTGACAACATCTCTGTTGTTAATGTAGCCTATGATCAGTAAAACAACCAAATTGTTGTTTAAACTGTGGGTCAAGGTTGTTCCAGGGGCGATCCGCGCTAGCGTACCCATCGCTCCCCGATCCAGCCCCTGACCGCCACAATGGAACGTTTCGACAAGGACATGAGTTTACCCTAAGCCCAAGGGCCCGGTTAAGCCCAAACCTTAAGGAATTTTTCCCCTCCATACCAGAGCACCCCTGTCCACCCCGATTTAGCTGCGGAGAACACTGAGTTTCATGAGTGCAACTTCGGTCAAAACCCTCGTCAACCAACCCTACAAATACGGGTTCATCACCGATATTGAAGCCGATACCCTCCCCCCCGGCCTCAGCGAAGATGTCGTGCGGCTCATTTCCGCCAAAAAGAATGAGCCAGAATTCATGTTGGAATTTCGCCTCAAGGCCTATCGCCAATGGCTGACGATGAGCGAACCCAACTGGGCCCACGTCGGCTATCCTCCCATTGATTACCAAAATATCATCTACTACTCCGCCCCCAAAAAGAAAGCGGGGGAAAAACTCGCCAGCTTGGATGAAGTCGATCCCGCCTTGCTCGAAACCTTTGAAAAATTGGGCATTCCCCTTTCGGAGCAAAAACGCCTCAGTAATGTCGCCGTTGATGCCATTTTTGACAGTGTTTCCATTGGGACAACGTTTAAGGAAAAGCTTGCTGAGGCCGGGGTAATTTTCTGCTCCATTTCCGAAGCACTTCAAGAACACCCGGCACTGGTGGAGAAATACCTTGGAACCGTTGTCCCCATTGGCGATAACTACTTTGCCGCCCTCAACTCCGCTGTCTTTAGCGATGGCTCCTTTGTGTATATTCCCAAGGGTGTCACCTGCCCGATGGAACTCTCCACCTATTTTCGGATTAATAATGGGGACACAGGGCAGTTTGAGCGGACATTGATTGTGGCGGAAGAAGGGGCTTCGGTGAGCTATCTCGAAGGCTGTACTGCCCCGATGTACGACAGCAATCAACTCCATGCGGCCATTGTCGAATTGGTGGCCCTGGACAATGCGGAAATTAAATATTCCACGGTGCAAAACTGGTATGCCGGGGATGAAAATGGCAAGGGTGGGATTTACAACTTTGTGACGAAACGGGGCCTCTGTAAGGGGGTTAATTCCAAAATTTCCTGGACGCAGGTGGAAACGGGTTCCGCGATCACTTGGAAATACCCCAGTTGTGTTTTGGTAGGGGATAATTCCGTGGGTGAATTCTATTCCATCGCCCTCACCAATAACCATCAACAGGCGGATACCGGCACAAAAATGGTGCATATTGGCCGCAACACCCGGAGTCGGATTATTTCTAAGGGGATTTCTGCGGGTCAATCGAAAAATAGTTATCGCGGTTTGGTGAAGATGGGGCCGAAGGCGAAGGGGGCGCGGAATTATTCCCAATGTGATTCGATGTTGATTGGCGATCGCGCCCAAGCCAACACCTTCCCCTATATCCAAGTGGATAACCAAACCGCCAAAGTTGAACATGAAGCCTCCACTTCCAAAATCGGGGAAGATCAACTCTTCTATTTTGCCCAACGGGGCATCAGTGCCGAAGATGCGATCTCGATGCTGATTAGCGGTTTCTGTAAGGATGTGTTTAACCAATTGCCCATGGAGTTTGCCGCTGAAGCGGATAAACTCCTCAGCCTTAAATTAGAGGGAACCGTCGGTTAACCCTGGAGGGGCGAAAAATTTTTCGCCCCTACTCTGTAGATAGTGGTTAACGATGGCAATTTTTTGATTTTTGATTTTTGAAGTTTGCATTTTGAACATTTATTGATTGATGACCATGATCAACCCCAATAGCGACGTTATTTTATCGGTTAAGAACCTGACTGCCAATGTGGATGGAACCCCGATCCTCAAAGGCGTAAATTTGGAGGTCAAAGCGGGAGAAATTCACGCGATTATGGGCCGCAATGGCTCCGGAAAAAGCACATTTTCTAAAGTACTAGCGGGCCATCCTGACTATGAAGTGACCGGCGGCGAAATTCTCTACTATGGCGACAATATTCTCGATCTTGAACCCGATGAACGGGCGCTGAAAGGAATTTTTCTCGCCTTTCAATACCCTTTAGAAATTCCAGGGGTGAGTAATTTGGATTTCCTGCGGGTGGCCTATAATTCTCGCCAAAAAGCTTTAGGTTTAGAAGAACTAGATACCTTTGATTTTGAGGATTTGGTGATTGAAAAGCTTGGCGTTGTTCAGATGGATGCTAAGTTTTTAGACCGCAGCGTTAATGAAGGATTTTCTGGCGGTGAGAAAAAACGCAATGAAATTTTACAAATGGCCCTTCTAGAGCCAAAAGTAGCCATCCTTGACGAAACGGATTCGGGCTTAGATATCGACGCACTGCGGATTGTAGCCGGTGGCGTGAATCAGTTGGCCAATGCCGATAACGCCACAATCTTGATTACCCACTATCAACGACTCCTCGACTACATTGAGCCGGATTATGTCCATGTCATGCAGGCGGGGCAGATTGTCATGAGTGGCGGTAAAGAATTGGCGCTGAAGCTCGAAGCAGAAGGTTATGAGTTCTTAGAGGCTGAGGTCACGGCATAATGGTATTATCTGCTGACCTTTTAAACGCTATGCTCCAAACTGACGCTTATCTCAGTGACCTCCTCAAACAAAGTCAAACCCAGACGATCCGTGTCCGATCTGAAATTTCCGGATGGTTACAGGAGTTACGTCAGAAGGCGGCCTATGAGGTGGCCCATCAAAAATTACCCACCCGCCGCGATGAGGAATGGCAATTTACGGATTTGAGTGAGTTAAAGGCGATCGCCTTTGAAAATCCCCCTGCTGTCAACATTGACCGGGAAACCCTCGCCAGCTTCACGCTCCCGGAGGCGAAGGATACCCAAGCGGTGTTTGTAAACGGGGTGTTTGCCCCGGAACTGTCGGATCTGACGGGCCTGCCCCCTGGGGTGTTTGTGGGTAACTTGATGGGTTTGCCCCTAGAGGCAAATTACGACGCGATCAAATATATTGCCCATCAAGATGATGCCAGTGAGGTGTTCACCGCCCTCAATAGCACCGGGTTTCCCGATGTGGCGGTGATTTGGGCTGAGGCCAATGTCACGGTAGAAATGCCCATTCATCTGCTCTGGCTGACGGTTCCCACCTCGAACCCGGCTTTGATCCAACCCCGGGGCTTGGTGATTGCCGATCCGGGGTCAAGCCTGACGGTGATTGAGCAGTATGGGGTGGCGATCGCCGCCTGTGCCGATTTCACCAGCACTCCCCCCTATTTGAACAATGCGGTGCTGGAGGTGTTTACCCGTAACAATGCCCGGGTCAACCATACCCGCTACCAACGGGAATCGGGGAGTGGATTCCACATCGGTAAAACTGTGGTGGTACAGGAGCGCGACAGCCACTACACCACCCAAAGCATTAACTTTGGGGCGAAACTCTCCCGCCACCATCTCAACATCTGGCAAAAGGGGCCGAACACTGAAACCTATCTCAATGGTTTAACGCTGGTGGATCATGCCCAAGTATCTGATACCCATAGCCTGATTGCCCTCAACCATCCCCACGGGATTACCGATCAACTCCATAAATGTATTGTTGATGCCCAAGCCCACGCTGTTTTTAGTGGTAAAGTTTTGGTTCCTCAGGCGGCCCAACAAACCCAGGCAGCGCAGTTGAATCGCAATCTCCTGCTTTCACCCCAAGCGCGGGTGAACACTCAACCCCAGTTACAGATTACGGCGGATAACGTCAAATGTACCCATGGGGCAACGGTGAGCCAGATTGATGCGGATGAGTTGTTTTATCTGCAAAGTCGGGGCATTAATGCGGAGCAAGCCAGGGATCTGCTTTTGGATGCCTTTGCCGCTGAGGTGTTGGATCGGATTCCCCTCGCCTCGTTGCGTCAACGGTTGAGCCAATGTGTGGCCTGCCGCACTGAAGAGTTATTTGTTTAATGTTTAAGGGGCGATCGCCATGGTATTTCTACAACATTCTTCCCTAGCCGCTGAACGACGTGGGGATTTTCCGATCCTCAACCAACGGGTTCACGATCGCCCCCTGATCTATCTCGACAGCGCGGCTACGTCTCAAAAACCCCAGGCGGTTCTGGATGCCCTCGATCACTACTACCAACGGGATAACGCCAACGTCCATCGGGGGGCCCATGCCCTCAGTGCGCGGGCGACGACGGCCTATGAGGGGGCGCGGGATAAGGTGGCGGCCTTTATTGGTGCGGCTTCTCGCAATGAGATTGTCTTTACCCGCAATGCCAGCGAGGCGATTAATTTGGTGGCCTATACCTGGGGGATGAGTACGCTCCAGCCGGGGGATGAAATCATCCTTTCCGTGATGGAGCACCACAGTAATCTTGTGCCTTGGCAAATGGTGGCGCAAAAAACCGGGGCGGTGTTGAAGCACGTTCCGTTAACGGCAACGGAGCAGTTTGATCTTGATGCCTTTGGGGAATTGTTGAGCGATCGCACCCGTTTAGTCGCCGTCGTCCATGTTTCCAATACCCTCGGCTGTGTTAATCCCGTGGCGGAAATTATTGCCCGCGCCCATGGCATTGGGGCAAAGGTGTTGATCGATGCCTGCCAAAGTGCGCCCCATCTGCCCTTAGATGTCCAAGCAATGGATTGTGATTGGCTGGTGGCTTCGGGCCATAAAATGTGCGGCCCCACCGGGAGCGGTTTCCTCTACGGCAAGTTAGCGCTCTTGGAAGCCATGCCCCCCTTTTTAGGGGGTGGGGAAATGATCCAGGATGTATTTTTGGATCATTCCACCTATGCAGACTTGCCCCATAAGTTTGAAGCGGGAACGCCGGCCATTGGGGAGGCGATCGCCCTCGGTGCGGCCATCGATTACCTCACCGCCATCGGCATGGAGCGGATCCACGCCTACGAGCAGGAATTAACCCAATATCTCTTTAAAAAACTCAGCCAAGTGGAAGGGGTACGGATCTATGGCCCCACACCGGAGCAGGGGGAGCGGGCCGCCCTTGCTGCCTTTAATGTGGCGGGGTTAAATGCCAGCGATCTAGCCACATTATTAGATCATGACGGCGTAGCGATTCGTTCCGGCCATCACTGCACCCAACCCCTCCATCGTTTATTGGGAATTACCGGCAGTGGGCGGGCCAGTTTGTATTTTTACAATACCCATGCCGAGATTGATCAGTTTGTCACCGCCTTAGAGGGGGCGATCGCCTTTTTCCGCGACATCGGCACAGCCTAGGAGCCTCTGGCGGCAGAGCCGCCTAAGGGTCATGCCATGGCTCTGCCATGGCATGAGAAAGCACCTGTTCCCCGTTCCCCATCTACCAGATAAGCGACGCTAAAGTATCATTTTGTGAACATTTTTTAAAAAGTGTTAGGATTGCAACGTTCTCTCTCACACACACCAAAGAACGTTTGTCTATGCTGAATCTGATTGGTTTGAAACCCATAAGTCTTTTGGGGTTGGCTCTTGTGGTGATGACAGCCGCACAACCGGCCCAAGCTCAATCCATCCCCCAACCCCTGCTCCTGTCCCAAAGTGCCGCCGCCAATTCCCAAGAACTGCGGGATTTGCTGCGTCGTGGGCGAGAATTTTCCGATGCGGGTAACTATGCCGCCGCCGTTGCGGTGTATGAACAAGCCGCCCGCCTCGATGCCAACAACGCCCGGATCTATTCCGGCATTGGCTACCTCCAAGCCAGCCAAGGCAACTATGGAGAGGCGATCGCCGCCTACCAACAGGCCATCCGCCTTGAGGGGAACAACGCCAGCTTTTTCTATGGCCTCGGCTACAGCCAAGCCAAAGCCGGCCAATACGCCGCCGCAGCCCAAGCCTACGAAAGGGCGATCGCCCTCGACCCCAACGACAGCCTCAGCCATCAGGGGTTAGCCGCCGTGCAACTCCGTTTAGGTCGCTACGATGCCGCCATGGCGATCTATAACCGGCTGTTGGCCAATAATCCGGGCGATCGCCCCCAAATCTACGCGATGATGGGTACATTGCTGATCGAGCAAAACCAATTGGCGGAAGCGATTCGCCTCCTAGAGCAAGCCAGTCAAACTTCCCCCAACGAGGTGAAACTGTATCTGCCCCTCGCCGTCGCCTATTTACAAATCGGCAACTACGACGCAGGCATTAAAGCCCTCCAAACCGTCAACCGCCTCGATCCCAACAACGCCGAAGTTCACCTCCAACTGGGCAAAATCTACCAATATCAACAACGCTGGGAAGATGCCGACGCAGCGATCCGCCGAGCGGTAGACTTGGCTCCCCGAGTTGCGGAAATTCGTTTAGCCCTTGCGGAACTCAACCTCCGCCAAGAGCGGTATCTTGAAGCCACCGCCACCTATCGCTTTGTCACAGAACTCGATCCCCAAAATCCCCTCGGTTTCTTGGGTTTAGGAGAATCCCTCCTTGCCCGTAACCGCAAGCGGGAAGCCCAAGCCCCCCTGGAAATGGCCCGCCAACTCTATCAACAGCAAAATAATACTGTTGGGGTTGAACGGGTTAATGAATTGCTCCGGGGTTTGTAGTCCCAAACCCTAGGGTGTTTAACCGCGCCCATTCTTGAGCCGTGAGGGGCTGTGCCGGGAAGGGACAGCCCCAATCGGTTTGGGCCGCCTGATGGAGAGCGGTGATAATTGCGGGAATCGTCGGCATGGGGGAGGGGGGGGCAACAGCCTCCCCAAACACCTCAAAAAATAATACTGGATCAGGATTCAGACGCATCGAACCCTGTTGCAAAATTCCGCCGCCTCGGTGCAGTTGGGCGCTACCGATCAATTTATAACCGGCGGCAGTGACTAAATCCGCAGCGGTGGCGGTGCTAAAACAACTGGGGTGATGGATATAGCCCCGTTGCCCCGCTCCAAAGGTGAGGTCTATCCCCAAGCTTTGCCAACCGAGGCGCAAAAATTGACAGCAACGCTCATACACCTGTCGCCGCGTTCCCGGAAAGTGAGGCATGAGCAAGCTATAGCAGAGATCCCCCTGATGGAGCACCGCCCGCCCCCCTGTGGGACGGCGCACCAACTCCACCGGCTCACCTTGGTAGGTTAAAGCTTCCCAAGCAGTAGGATAGGTCTGTTGATGGTAGCCAAGAGAAATGGCAACAGGTTCCCAGGTATAGAACCGGAGGATCGGGCCCCATTGCTCCAGCCCTGCCAATAGGGCCCGGTCGAGGGCCATTTGTGCCTCCCCTGGCGCTTGCCAAAGGGGAAGGAGCCGCCCCCTCTTAAGCACCAAAGGCGGCTTGGAGGGCTTCGTCATGGTCATCGGCAATGGTGGCCACAAGGGTAATGGCGCGGGAAATTTCCCCAGCGGAGAGATCGGCAACGGTGCGCTGGGATAACACCACCACCTGCTCATTGCAAATACCAAAACAGGTTTCAAAGGTTTCTGACCAGTTCATCGCCATCAGTTTCCGCAATAACCCCAATTCATCTCTGACGGGTAGCGTGATGACTGGCGACCAAACGGTGAGAAAGTCCTCCTCTTTTTCTCCGGTTAATTGGACGAACACCTCGACACTGCCGTATTGAAATTTCCAGAGCGTGCCATTGTCGCCATGGTTGACCATGGCGCTGTCGTTTTGCTCCAAACTAGAAATGACCGTTTCAATCAAATCGTAGTGACTGGCGGGGGCTTCTGTTTCTTGGGCTAGGGTTTCTAAATTATCCATGGTCAAATTCCTCTCGGCTTTAGTTCTCAGCCTAGCTTAAGCTTCTCCGGTTTCCCCACAGTAGACAATTAAATCGATCTCCACATGGCCTTTTCCCGCCAGGCCAACGACTCCGACTGTGGTGCGGCAGGGCAGTTTTCCGGCTTCAAAATAGGAACTATAGACCCTATTCATGGCCTCGAAATCCCGTAGATCGGTGATAAAAACCCGGGCCATGACGGCGCGATCAAAGGAAGTCCCTGCTGCCGCTAGCACGATCTGAAGATTTTCCATCACTCGCCTGGTCTGGTCTTCGATGGGGCCCAGTTCCATTGCGCCGGTTTCGGGGTCTTCGGAGAGTTGCCCGGTGACGAAGAGCAAGTCTCCGGCGCGGATAGCATGGGGAAAGGGGCCAAAGAGGGGTAAGCGGCCATCGGGGATGACAATGCGTTCAAACATACTTTAATTGTGGGTGGTTAACGGTTGGGGCGGGTGAATTGCCCGGATTCACCTTAAAAGTTTTTGGCCAAGGCGGAGATGAGGTTAACAATTGATTAATTTTTTGAGGCATTTTTGGCGATGGGGCGATCGCCCTCGTTAGGCTAGAAGCATTGTTATCTCAAAAACTTACCGCTCATGAGTTTAGTGAATGCCCTCCTGGGGGCGATCCAGAATCCCAACGCCCAAGCCAACGCCAGCCAACTGGGGACGATTGTCCAAACCGTCCAACAGTTGAGCCAAGCCAACCAAGCCAATCCCGACACGATGCAAATGGCCTTAGGGATTGTCGGCAAATATGTCCGCTCTGGGTTACAGGAAACCGCTAACCAACAGGGGGGAGAGGCGGCGGCCCAACAGATTGTTAATCAATACAGTGGCACTAACCCCAATGCCCAAGTGGTTAATCTCCTGCTCAACGGCTCCCAAGTCCAGCAATTGGTGGCAGAGGTGACGGCAAAAACCGGCCTGCCCGCTGGCACAATTGAGGGGTTATTGCCGACGCTCGTGCCTTTGGTGCTGCAATTGCTCCAAGGGGGGGCGGAAACGGAAAACGCCAATAATTCCGTACTGCATTCCTTCTTGGATAGTGATGGGGATGGTTCTGTTGATCTCAGCGATGCCCTGAACCTGGCCAGCCGCTACCTTTAGGGGGCAGCTTTGACGGTGAGGTAGAGGTTGTAATTGACGGTTTGGGGGGCGTTGCTGACGATCGCAATCGCGTAGTAGCCCGTTTGGGAGACTTGGCCCGACCAACTGCGCTCGTTGCTGTTAGCCAGGAGCGATCGCCCGCTGGGGTCATAAATCCCCACCACCGTGGGATAGTCGCTGACCCCATTGGCGGTTAAGGATTGGCCGGCTTCGAGGGCGACGGTAAATACTTTACCTTGCCAAGGGTCAAGGCTCCCAGAATGGCGTAACTCTGTGCCGAGGGTGGGGGTGAGAGGGATCAATGTTTCCCCCACCTCCAAATCCCGAATGTAATCAAAGGCGATCGCACTCCACACTTGAGCCAACGGTTCTTGATCCGGCTCATCTTGGGGAAAATAAAGGGTAAAGACGGTATTGGTGAGCAACTCCACCGGCCCTAGGGTTAAATTCTGCTTTTGGAGCCGTTGTTCCCATTGGCGGCGGTCATCGCGGTTATAAGCGCCTAAGCGACGGCGGGCTTCCCCCGATAATTCCCCCAGTTGATCCAGCATCTGTTGGGCGATCACATCGCGGCGATCGCGCCACACCTGATCCTCCGGCTCTGGGGTTAAAGGTATCCCTTCGCGGTCGGGATTTTCCTGGCTATAGCGATCGTTCACCAAAGCCTTAAAAAAATCATAATCAATGGCCAACTCCCGCCGCTGACGGCGTAGCTCCAGCTTGCGATCGCGCTCCGCCTCCGGTAAATCCGGTTCCGGTTCCGGTTCCTGATCATTGGTGGGGGGGAAATTAAGGGCCGCCGATTCCGTAGGCAAGGGGGCCACCTCCGGAGCCAGATCCAAATCTAGATCTAACTCCGGCCTGGAGGGGAGTACCGTTTTCACTTGATAATCCAGCCAGGCTTGGCCAACAAACCAGCCCCCCACCCCCGCAGCAGCAGCAAAGGCGATCGCCACCCCCCCCCGCCACAGCCAACCCCCTAAGCTCCGCAACCACAGCCCCCGCTCCACCACGACGGGCGGCGCAACAAATTCAGAAGGATTCGTGGTCGAAGGGGAAGGGGTCGGCATTTCTTGCAAAGCACGGCGGAGGGTTTGTAAAACAGTCTGGGCGCTGTGGGGACGGTCGTTAATTTTTAACGCCAACATCCCCTGTAAAAGCGTCAGGAGTACCGGATATTCCACTTTCACCTCCTGCCACCGCCATTGCCCCCGCTCCAGATCAAACAGCGAGAGGGGTTCTTGTCCCGTCAAGGCCATCAGCACCGTTGCCCCCAAGGCATAGAGGTCGGTATAGGTGTAAACAATCCCCTTTTGGATCTGTTCCGGCGGGGCATAGCCCAACTGTCCCACCCGGGGCAAATCCGCCGCTGTCCCCAAGGTAGTCACATCCTGTCGCTCTGTCCAAAGCATCGTCATCACCTGAAGCAACCCGCCAAACTCAATTAACACCAAGCGGGCATCCTGTCGTCGCCAGAGAATCGTATCCGGGGAAAGATTGCGATGGATCACCCCTTGGTTATGGAGATAATCCAACACCGGCAGCAGTTGTTGAAGTAGGCGTATCGCTTCGAGGGCGCTGAGGGGGCGATTTTCCCCTTGACGACGTTCCAACACCTGACGCAGGCTCATGCCTTCAATGAACGTGCGCACCACACAAAAACTGACGGTCTGATCCCGCTGGAGTTCAAAAAAATCGTGAAATTGGGGAATCTGGGGATGATGGAGACGTTTTAAAAATTCCACCTCCGGCGTGAGCAGTTCCCGCGCTCGGTCGATGAGGCGGGGATCCTGGCTGGGAAGCTTGAGTTCCTGAAGAATGCGGGCTTGGCAATCTTGACTGAGATCTTCAACAAGGGCGGTGGAGCCAAAGGCATTTTGGCGCAAAACCCGCATGATGCGATAGCGATCGCCAAGAATTTCATCCAACTGAACAGAACTCACCATAAATCTCAGGCAGGCTTTTTCTTGATTTTGACGCAAGCTCAATCCGCTCTAGCCGCTGAGGCTCAGACTGAGCAGCTTGCGGTTTTGCTCCCGCAAGGACATTTCAGATTTGCTTTATGATAGATGGGGCCAAGTAGTATGGAGACCAAATGGCTGACCGTGACGTTCAGGTAGATGTCTGGCTCAAGGACAACCTTACGCCCTGGGATGTCTATGACCATGGCATTAGCCGTATCTTATTACATCAACACACCGCCTTTCAGGAAATGATGCTGGTGGAAACCGGAGCCTACGGCAAAGCGCTGATTTTAGATGGTAAATGGCAGTCCTGCACTGGCGATGAATTTTTATACCATGAGCCGCTGGTGCAACCGGCCTTAATTTGTCATCAAACCCCAAAAAATGTCCTCGTTTTAGGGGGGGGCGAGGGGGCAACGGTGCGGGAAATCCTGCGGTGGCATACGGTGGAGCGGGTGGTGATGGTGGATATTGATGGGGAGGTGGTGGCGGCCTGTCGGCAGTGGTTGCCGGAGATGCATGGTGGGGCTTTTGATGATCCGCGCTTGGAGTTGGTGATTGGCGATGCCTTGGATTATGTAGCCGCCGCCCAGCGGGAATGGGATGTGATTATCTCGGATCTTTCCGATCCCATTGAAGCGGGGCCCTCCTTTGCGTTGTTTACCCAAGAATTTTTTCGAGATTTGCAAAATTTGCTCTCCCCTGGGGGGCTGTTGGTGGTGCAGGCGGGTTCGGTGGCGATCGCCGCCCTCACGCTCCATGCTCGGCTCGCCAAAACGCTGCAAACCCTCTTCCCCCATGTGGTTTCCTACTGCTCGACGATTCCCACTTTTGGGGAACCTTGGGGTTTTCTCCTCTGTGGGGATCAGCCTATTGATCATCACCCCGATCCGGCAGCGGTGGATCAACTTCTGGCGGAACGCACCAAGGGCGGGTTGCGGGCCATGGATGGGATGACGCTGTTGGGGATGTTGCAAACGCCGCGCTATATGCGTGAGGCGATCGCCCAAGAACAGCAAATCTACACCCTCGCCCATCCGCCCCAAATTTGAACCCCCTAATCCAAGAGGGAACGGCTGGGGAGGGGGGCATCGGGCGATCGCATCGCAAAGGAATAAAGTTTATGACCGGCAAAACTTAACAGGGAAACCGCCGCTGCACTGATCAACCGACCCACCACGGGATTGAAGGCCAGATCATTAATCAACAACTTCAGTAGTCCCATATTTGCCAATAAACCATTCAACGCCACAATTGAAAAAATCCCGTATTGCAGCGGCCAATTATTCCAAAACACCTTAAATACAAACTGACGACTGAGGGTAAAGTTCACCGTCATCCCCACCAAATAACTCAGGGTTAAAGCCGCCACATTCCACCAACCCATCTGAATTAACAGGGCGAACAGAGCCACATCAAAAACCGTTGCAGCCCCCCCAGTGAGTAAATATTTCCTAAACTGTTGTACCCATTCGATCACCTGACGGCGGCGGGATTTGCGGTGTTCGGCGGCGGTGGTGGCAGCATCGGCTTTGGCTTCTTCCACATATTCCCGATCAGAATTCACATCCCAAAGATCATGGCGGCCCGGCGCAAAGACATTTTCAGCGGCGAGAATGCCCATTAATAAACTATGGTCTTGGTTGTTGTATTTAAACGAACCATAACGGCCAATCAGTTGGAGGTTTTCGATCCCTTGGGTGTAGGTTTGAATCGCACTTAAGGCCGCTTGATAATTGCCCGCATAGATGGGGTAGGTGCGGGGTAATTTGATTACAAAACCGCTGGCGATAGGTTCTTGTTTCAGTAAACCAATGTGCCGTAAATCTTGCTCTGCCATGGCGATCAATTCCTGATCAGAAGCCGTCCAGAGCGCATCCCCTAAATCCGCCCAATATTCGCAGCATAAAGGGGTTTGCTGATCATTGGCCAGCATATCCTGAGACCAGTTGGCGAAATTGGTGACTCGCCCCAGTTGCACCCCCGGCTCATTGATATAGAGCCAGTTATCGGGGAAAAGGCGATCGCCCTCCACCATTAAATACACCAGAACAGTATTGCGAAATTTGAGAGCGCGGGCATAATCCTGCACCGGCTCCGGGGGGGCAGGATGGATCATTTTCGTCAGCAGCAGTGTTAACGGAATCGAAGAAATCACCCCCCCACAATCGGCAACGGATTCCTCCCCCGTCAGGCAATTTCTTAGCACCACCTGCTTTGCCTGATTGCCCTCAATCTCCACCCCCACCACCTCCGTATTCACCAGCACCGGGCAATCCCAAGCCTCGAGGCGATCGCGCATCCGCTCATACAACTGTCCCGATCCCAACCGGGGAAATTGGAACTGATTAATCATGTTCTTCACCTTGCCATCATTGCCCAACAGTGCCGTTTTCATCGCCTTGAGCAGGGAAAGGCTTTTAATCCGCTGGGCCGCCCAATCCGCACTAATTTCCGTACAGGGAATGCCCCACAATTTTTCGGTATAGGCTTCAAAGAAAATCTCATAAAGCCGTTTACCAAAATGGGTTTCCATCCATTCCGCAAAATTTTCCGGATGACGGTTGGGAAATAAGCGACTTTGAAAATAGGAGAAAATAATCCGAAAACTTTCCACCAATCCCAAGGTTTTCAGCGTTTCCACCGCCTGAATGGGATAATTAAAGTATTTCCGCTGATAATAAATCCGCGTGAGGCGATCCACCGTCACCTGTTCCGACCCCAAGACCTCATCCCACAATCGCAGCACGGGGGCAAGCTTGGTATAGAATCGATGGGGGCCATAATCGAGGATAAACCCTTGGTATTCAATGCTTTTGGCTAATCCCCCCACCCGCTGATCCCGTTCAATGACAACAACGGGTTGCCCCCCTTTAGCGAGGGTATAGGCAGCAGCCAAGCCAGCGGGCCCTGCGCCCAGGATATAAATGGGGAGGGGAGAGACTGGTTGATTCATAATCAAAAAAGTGATAGTAGATACTGCCGATCTTTTTGTTAAGCTTCCCTAATGATAACCAAGGTTTTGCCGAAAACAAGGCTCTGCTCTAAAAACTGAAGTATTTTTTTCTGATTGTATAGTTACTGATTCCTAATTGTTCAACCCTATGGAACCCTGGCAACTGAAGACACCCGTCGCGCTGATTCTGTTTAATCGTCCGGAAACGACCCGTCAGGTGTTTGAGGCGATTCGCCGAGCTTGTCCCCCCATTTTATTTTTGATTGCCGATGGCCCCCGCCCCGGCCATCCCACTGATGGCGATCGCTGTGCCGCTGCTCGTCAGGTGGTGGAAACCATTGATTGGGATTGTCAGGTGCATCGCCGTTATCAAGATGGGAATCTAGGCTGTGGCCAGGGGCCCGCGAAGGGGATTGATTGGGTCTTTGCCACCGTACCAGAGGCGATTATTTTAGAGGATGATTGCCTACCGGAGCCGAGTTTTTTTCGCTATTGTGAGGAATTGCTGGCCTATTATCGTGAGGATCAACGGGTGATGACCATTGGGGGGTTAAATATCCAGTTTGGCCGCCATATCCCCGAGGCAAGCTATTATTTTTCTCGATATAATCACTGTTGGGGCTGGGCCAGTTGGCGGCGGGCTTGGCAATATTTTGACTATGATTTAGAGCATTGGCCCAAGGTGCGGGAACAGGGGTTATTGCAGGATATTTTAGGGGATGATTATGCGGTTAAAATTTGGACGAGTGCCTTTGATAATGCCTACAATAAAACCCTAGATTGTTGGGATTTTCAATGGATTTTTGCCAATTTTATCCACCATGGTTTAGCAACGATTCCCCGCGATAATCTCATCCGCTATATTGGCTATACCGACGATGCCACCCACACCACCAACGGCCTCAGCCGCTATAATCAACTGGCGACGACTCCCCTCACTTTCCCCCTCCATCATCCCGATTTCATGATCCGCCATCGGGCCGCTGATCACTACACCGATCACACCTATTTCGACTATTTCCCCAGTTTGTGGAAGCGATCGCAGCGCAAGGTTCGGAAATTACTCGGTATGCCCTTGGATCAGAGTTGGTAAATTGAGAGAGTAGGCTTTTTGACCCTGGAGGTTGCAATGGTGGAATTTTTGGTTACTTGGTTGGTGTCGGCCCTGGCGGTGCTGGTGACGGCTTGGGTTGTGCCGGGGTTGGCGATCGCCAACTTCACAACAGCCCTGATCGCTGCCCCCATTTTCGGCATGGTTAACGCCGTGGTGAAACCGCTCCTCGTTTTGTTCACGCTGCCCCTGACGATTTTGTCCCTGGGATTATTTTTATTAGTGGTGAATGCGATCGCCTTTGGGTTAGTGGGCTACCTCACCCCCGGCTTCACCGTTTCCGGTTTTTTCCCCGCCCTGTTTGGCTCCTTTGTGCTGTCGATTGTATCCAGCCTGTTAAACAACTTCCTCAAGGGTGAGGATAAAAGTTCAATTGTTTAAGCCCAAATCCCGATGAGAAGTGAGGAGTGAGAAGTGAGGGAGAACGTTAAACGCTGCTCTATCCTCTATTCTCTATCCTCTATCCTCTATTCTCTTTTCTTCCGCATTAGGACAGGGTTTGCAAGGTCAACCGGAGCGTATAGTCAAAATCCTTCGGTTGACCGCCATCAATGGTGGGGTTAAACTCCCAAGTTTCAATAATGCGTTTAGCCAGTTGTCCCGCCTGGGCTGGTGTGAGGGGCCCCGCCAATACCCGCGTTTGTTCGGCTAAGACCTCCGGTTTGCCGGTGGCATCGATAATCACCACGGTTTCTAAAATCGTCTGCTCTTGGAGAGAAACCCCCAAGGGGATCAGGTATTGGGCGATCGCCAAGCGTTTTTGGGCGGTGCGCACCGTTGCCAATTGATCGGGAACATCCCGCTGCACCGTTTGGCCATAGGCATCGGTAAAGCTGGGAATTGTGGGATTAGCCAGGATAGCGACAAATTCCCCAGTCGCCGGAGGATTAGGGTTCGGTTGAGGTGTTGCCTGAGGATTTGGCCGAGGTTGCGGGGTGGGATTCGGTTGAGGATTGGGGTTCGGTTGAGGAGTTGCCTGAGGATTGGGGTTCGGTTGAGGAGTTGGAGTTGCTTGAGGAGTTGCTTGAGGATTGGGGTTCGGTTGCGGGGTGGGATTCCGTTGAGGAGTTGGAGTTGCTTGAGGAGTTGCTTGAGGATTGGGGTTCGGTTGAGGAGGGGCGATCGGTTCGTTGGGGGCGATCGCCATCGGTGCTGAGGGTGTAGGATCCGGCTCATCCGGAGTTGGCTCCACCGGAATCGTCGCTAGGGGGGGCGGCGCAGGAACCACCGTTTCCTGTAACGTCACCGGCAACCATTCCGGCATTCCCCCCCCCGCAGGCATTGCGAGACGCACCGTTGCCACCGGCAACAGCAACAACAACAGCAGATGACTCCCACCAGAGAGGATCGCTAAAATCCACCAGAGGCCGGGGGGGTCTTGATGGGTGGGGCGATCGCACATCGGAACCTCCAAAGTTGCCAAGGGGAACAGAACATTTTGCGAGGGGAGAAATGGGGAGGGCGAAAGATTTTTCGCCCCTACCCGCACCCTAGGCGATCGCCAAACCAGAGCGCCGCAACAACATCCCATAATTACGCCAAACCCCAACTAAAATCCCTTGGACTTCCACAGCATCCGCCTTTGCATAGATGGGATCATAGGCAAGATTAGAAGGTTTGAGGGTGACATCTTCCCCGGATTGGTAATAGCGTTTCAGCGTAGTCCCTTCCCCATCCACCCGTACCGCCACAATCGCCCCATCCTTAGGCACTTCATCGGCAGCAGGGCGGCGCAACAGCACATAATCCCCTTCCATAATCATGTCACCCAGCATACTATCGCCAATCACCCGCAGGGCAAAGCAATTGGGCTGCTCTAGGACGCGATGCAAGTCTAACTGCTCTTGGTCTTGAATATCGGTATAGGGTTCAACGAGGCCGCCAGCGGCGATCGCCCCCATAATTTGAATACCGGGGCGATCGGGCGCATAGGTAATCCGGATCGTGCGGGCTTTGCCCTCATCCCAACTGATATAGCCCTTTTTCCGCAGCCGTTCCAGGCGACTCTGGATCGGCGCAGGGGATTTGAGATTCATCGCCTTCATCATTTGACGGATGGAGGGGGCGTGTTGGGAATTTCGGATGTAGTCCACAAGCCAGTCGTAGAGTTCCTGTTGCGCTTTAGTTAAAGATTCCATAGTGATTGTTGGGGCAGTGAATGAACCAAATTTTCTCGGTTAAAATAATTGTACATCTATTCTAGAACCTGTGTACTCTGATAATACAGAAAATCTAGTAACTTAGTTGCCATCGGCATTCAACAATCATGATTTCTGAACATTCCGCCTCCCCTCCCCCAAACTCCGATCCCCAGGACTGAGATTGTTAATCTAATCTTCATGTCTCCATGACCCCGTTTTGGTGTATACCTGTGCTTATAAGCACTAATTGTGATATTTATGCTGTCGCTCGATATACCAAAGAGCCGCACAACCCCAGAATTTACCACCACTACCCGTGTTCTGGTTGTTGAGGACGAAGACTTGATTCGAGAGATGGTTAGCCTTGCCCTTCAGGAGCAGGGCTACCACGTCGTGACGGCAACGGATGGGCGCGTCGCTCTGAACTTGCTCAAAGAATCGCAAATGAGCTTGCAACTGGCCTTTGATTTAATCATCCTGGACTTAATGTTGCCCCAGGTGAATGGCTTAGATCTCTGTCGGTTACTACGGTATCAAGGGGATACGATCCCGATTTTAATTCTCAGTGCCAAGGCCAGCGAAACGGATCGGGTTTTGGGCCTAGAGGTGGGGGCTGATGATTACCTCACAAAGCCTTTTAGTATGCGGGAACTGATAGCCCGCTGTCGCGCCCTCTTGCGCCGCCAAAGTTTCTCAACGGCTCCCGTCTCCTCCGTTCTTCAGTTTGAAGGCATTACCCTTTTCCCCGAAGAATGTCGCGTTTTAGTGGATGGGGTTGAAATTAACCTTTCTCCCAAAGAATTCCGACTGTTGGAATTGTTCATGAGTTCGCCCCGCCGAGTTTGGTCACGGGAACAATTAATCGAGCAAATCTGGGGCATGGATTTCCTCGGTGACACCAAAACCGTCGATGTCCATATCCGCTGGCTCCGGGAGAAGTTAGAAACAGACCCCAGTAAGCCCAAGTACCTGATCACCGTGCGGGGCTTCGGCTACCGCTTCGGTTAGGTTCGTTTCAATGACCCCCACCTGGCATTCGCTGAGGTGGGGGAGTGACCGGAGATAACCCGGTCGTAGCTGCGAATAGGCCACTCAGGTTAGTACGGCAACACTTCCGGTTGCTTCTCTGCCCCTACCCCAAAAGGTTCATAGTTACGACTTTAGTCGTTGCTTCAACGGCTGGCCCAGACACGGATCGTGTGGTCGCGGCTCCCACTGACGATCGTTTTCCCATCATGGCTGAGGGCGACCGATCGCACCAAATCACTATGGCCCATTAAAGTATTCAGATGTTCCCCAGTCTCAAAATCCCAAATCCGTAGCGTTGCATCGCGGCTACCGCTGACGATGGTTTTGCCGTCGGGGCTGAGGGCGAGGGAGGTGACGGATTGGGTATGGCCCCGGAGCGTGCGCAAGACATGGCCGGTGCGCAGATCCCAAATTTTAATCGTGCGATCGCGGCTGCCGCTGATAATGTGCTGCCCATTGGGGCTAATCACCACCGAGCGAATTTCATCGGTATGGCCCCAGAGTGTGTTTAATGTCCGTTGGGTTTGCAAATCCCACACCTTCACCGTATGGTCACGGCTGCCGCTCACCACCTTATCCCCCTTGGGCGTAATCGCTAAATCCGTGACTCCCTTGGAATAACCCAATAAACTGCCCTTCACCCGCCCACTGGGAAGATCCCACAGCTTAATTTCTCGGCTGCGGCGGAAAAACTGAATCAAGGAAAGGATCGGGGAGGTGGTTTTAGAAGGAATGTAACTCAATAACCCCTCTAAGCCCGATTCAAAGTGGGGTTTCGCGGTTTGATCCGCACTGGCGCTAATAATCAGCTTGCCGTCAGGACTGAGGGCCACCACATAGATTTTATGGTGGGCATCACCGCTGATTGTTTGTAGCAGGTTGCCGGTTTGTAACTCCCAAATGCGGATCGTGTTGTCGGTGCTGCTGCTGATAATTTTGTCCCCCTCCGGACTGAGGGCAATGGAAAGGACAGAGGAGGCATGGCCGGTAATCGTGCCATTTTGCCGCCCGGTGAGGAGATCCCAGGTTTTGATCGTGCTGTCTTTGCTGCCGCTGATTAAGGTACGGTTGTCGGGGGCGATCGCCACCGTCTGCACCCAATGGGAATGGCCCGTCATCACCGTTAAACATTCCATCTCCAGCCAAGCCTGTTGGGCTGGTGGCCGGGCATATTGAGCTTTGCGGAAATGCTCAATCACCAACTGCTCGGCGGCCTGCTGCACTGCTCCCATTTCTTCCCGAATTGCCTTAAAAATCAACTGATAGCCCGGATCACCATAATGGATCGCATCCCGCAACGCCGCGATCCGTTCTGATTCCAACGTACTCTCAAAGCGCATTTGCACCTCTTCAAACCCCAACAGCGTCACCATCCCCTCTTGCAAGAGCGTCGGCTTCGGGTTGGGATCCGCAAAGGAGAAGCGGGGAAAATCATCCAGGTTAACCGCTTGTTTATCCTCTAAAACCGTATATTCTGGCTCTGCTGGGGGGTTGCGCTTATCCGCCAGTACGGTATTTTCTGGCTCCTCTGAGGGAAATTCCAGGGGAGAAAACCGCTGCTCCGGCTGGGGATGAACTTGACGCTTATCCGCCAGCACGGTATTTTCTGGCTCCTCCGGCGGTAGATCATCCTCAATGGTTTCCGTATCACTAAAAAACGGATGGGGATCAGTATCCCTGAAGGGATTCGGCTCATGGGGGGCTGGCTCATGGGTCATCTCTGACCAATGGCTAACATCGAGATCAAAATTCAGATCCTCGCTGCTAAAATCCCCTAAATCTAGATCAAAAGCGGGATCGGCAAAATCCACCGCTGCGGCTAAATCAGCGATGGGGGTGTGCTCCGCGTTAGCGTCCTGCTCCGCGTTAGCGTCCTCCTCGCCCATTTCCTCCTCCCCCTGAAGGTTGAGGGGTTCGGCCTCCGGCGTGGGTTCCGGATCCTCAGCAAACCCAAAGGGATCAAAGTCCGGTTCTGGTGTGGGGACTAGATCCGGCGGGGCTGTGGGGGTCAAATCTGTACCCCAAAAGGCATTGGGGTTGAAGGAAATGGGCTGATCTTCAGGGGGAAGCGGGTCGTGGTTGGCCGCATCGGCAAGGGAGAAGGCATCCTCTAGGGGATCGAGGGGTTGGGCTAGATCCATCGCATCGGCGGGGGGAGCTGGAGGATCTAAGAAAAATGAATTCTCTAGAGGATCGGTGAAGGGATCAACGGCCTCATCTAGGGGGGGGTTATCGAGCGGAGGAGCCGAGGCGGGGGTTTCCTCAGTGGGCCAAGGGAGGGGATCCACTGGGGGCGGATGAAGGGCGGTGGTGGTTAAAAAGGCGGATAGATCCTCGTCGCTGTTGGCTAGGGCTTGATCAAGGAGGTTTTCTAGGGGTTCAGCGGCGATCGCCTCTGGATCAAACTCCGGCAGAGCCACCGGCATGGCTATCGGTTCAGGGGCTGGCTCGCTCTCCAGGGGGGAAAGGGTTGGGGGCAAATCCGCCAACGGCTCATCCTCCCAAAATTCCCCCATCGGCGGCGCGGACATAATCCCAGCATTAACAAAATGGGGTGGCTCTGGGGAAACTGCCTCTAATTCCTCTGGATCGAGAACAATCTCTAAAGGAGCAGGCTCTCCCCCCTCCGTCTCCAGAGCCGCCAGATCCCCCAGTTCCAAATTAAAGGCTAAATCCCATTGTGCCTCATCCTGTTCAGCCGGTAACTCATCTTCGGCATAGTCCTCCTCAGAGGTGGTATAGCGATCGAGGGAAGTGGCCACCTCCGGCGGTGCTTCCCGCACCAACGGACGAGTAAACCCAGAGGTTGGGTCAAAGGGCGGCTGCTCCCCTTCCGAAGGCAGTTCACTTAAATCTGCACTCAGTTGAAACTCTTCCGGCAGATCAAACCCATCAGCAAAGGGAAAATCCACATCTAAGAGGTTTGAGCCAGGGTGATCGGTTTGTTCTTGGTATTGCTCAAAAATGGTTTCCAGTTCGGCAGAGGTCGCAGCCGGATTCGGGGCGGGCGGCGTATCAACGGCCGGCTCCGGTGGCAGCGGCGGCACAACCTCCAAATCAAGGCGATCCTCAAGGCGATCGCGGTTATGGCTAAACTTCCGCTCGGCGGCAGCGTTGGCCCGCGATTTTTTAATCGCCGTCTTCACGGCATACTTTAATTGTTTACGGGTGAAGGGCTTATCTAACACCTCCACATCGCGATAGGTGGGATTGCTCAGATCCGGCGCATCCCGTGAAGAGCTACGCATCACCACCATGGGGATGTTCTGTAAATCCGGCTCTGCTTTGAGTTGACTGACTAAATCCCAGCCGCCGATTTTCGCCAAGCCAGCATTGAGCAGGACAAAGCGAATCCGACCGCGCTCTTGATGAATCAGGGCCAGGCCCGCTGCTCCATCACTTGCTTCTGCGATTTCGTAGTTGCCAGGGGGCAACAGTTGTCGCAGTTTGGTTCTAACAACGCTGTCTCCATCTAAAATGAGGACTTTGTGACTCGCCATGTATCACACTCTCACGGATTGCCGATGACGTTCCAGGAAAAGGGCAATCAGCCACTACCCTGATACTTGCCACTAATATACTAAGCCCTTGCTCCAGATGTGATCGATCCTGTCATTAGCCCTGGGGCGATCGCCCCCCTGCCCATCAATCCCCCATCAATCCCCCATCAAACAACATCAAACCCAATCTCAGCCCAGAATTCCCCTCGCCTCCAAAGTGCATCTCAGTGAAGCAACCACCCCCCACCCCTCCAAAGGAATTTTTTCCCATTCCCCGCCTTGGATGGTGCGTCAGCCGTGACGCTGCTCTTTTGCCTCATAGATTAACCGCTCTGACGCACCCTACGATTCAATCGTAGGGTGCGTCAGACTGGATCAATGATGATGTTGGTGGTTTAATTGTGCCTGACGCACCATTCACTAGCATCATTGATCTTATACAGCCCTTTCACCAGTTAGACAAAACGATCTCAAAGTCCCTCTCCCGCTCTGGGAGAGGGATTTAGGGTGAGGGTACGTCTTAGGCAATGAGTGAACAAGCTGTATCTGCGGAATGTGAGCTATAACTCACTCAACAATCGCCTTGAGATCAAAGGCTGCATTATTGAGTTTGTGTACACCTTCTTTAATCTGGTTCATCCCACTACTGCTGTCTTGAGCATTCTCATTAATACTATTGGTAGCAATCACAACCTGTCGAATTGCCAAAGCTTGCTGTTGAGAATTAACTGTAATTTGCTCTGAGTTGATCACAATGGTATTGATTTGCTCAGAAACATCATTAAAAGCCTTAGCCGTTTTTTGTGCCAAATTAACCGTTTTCCCTAAACTTTGAATTCCCTCATCCGTTACCATCACCGTCGATGCAGTCGCCTGCTTAATCTCATGAACCAATGTGCTAATTTGATGGGCAGACTTTTGACTTTCATCGGCAAGCTTACGAATTTCCGTAGCCACCACTGAAAACCCCCGGCCATGTTCTCCAGAACGCACTGCTTCCACCGCAGCATTCAAGGCTAAAAGATTCGTTTGATTAGCAATATCTCCCACTAACTGGGAAATATTACCAATTTGATTAATTTGTTCACTTAAACGATTAATCTGCTCGGCAAGTGCTTCAACCTTATTGCGAGTATTTCCCATTTCTCCTAAGGTTTCTTCCACAAGACGATTCCCGCTATTAACCAAAGATAGAGCTTGATTCGCACCAGAAGCAGAGGTTTCAGCCTGCTGACTCGCTTGTTTAGCGGAAATTTCTAAATCATCCATAGTTTTGCTTGTTTCTTCGACAGAAACCACCTGATTACTCGTTAGATTTTCCTGTTGATCAACAGCAACACTAATATCTTGGGAGGAATTTGTAATCTCTTCAATGGCTTGACCAATTTTTTTACTCACCAATGAAGCAATAATCCAAGCAATGAAAATCCCTGAACCTGCGGAAAATACTGCGCCAAGAATCAAAAAGTTTACAGCATTCTGCAAAGTTTTTCTGGCTTCTTGATTTTCAAGAGCAAGTTGACTTGTTTCGTTTTCATTGAACTGGGTATTCAATTCTAAAAAGTCCAACAAAAACTGTTTGCCACCCCCTTCGAGAAATAGCTTTAACGATTCCTCTAGTTGATTACGTTCAATTAAGTTAATTTGAGTTTGGGCATAACTATTGTATCGTTCACCAATATCATTCATTTTGCGAAAACGATCCAATTGTTCAGGATTTTTAACAATTAATTCCAATTTTTGACTAGCATCCTGAAATCTCATCCAATTCTGCTCATACAGTTGTACAAATTCCCGATCTTGGCTAACCATATAAGCCCGCACATTGGCAACCATATTACTACCCGCCAATGCCATTTTGTCCACCTCAATAATAGAGTCTTGAACAGTTTCTACTTGAGAAAAGGCATCAAAAACGCGGCTTGCATTGTTGTAAACAATCAGTGTTGAACTCGCAAATACTGCAACGGGAATTGTGTAACCTAAAAGCATTTGGTTTTTGAGCTTGAGGGTATTCCAAATGCTTTTTGAATTCTGTGGGGTCAGTGGGTCATGCATAGCAGCTTCCTGGATACAATCCTAGTATAGTTCACAAATAAAATCCTGATGATACAACCTAATGATTTGATGTTGGGTCTTCAACATCTAAAATAATACAGCCTTCAACTCGGCCTACAAGCACAATTCCAAAAGAGGGGAATGGGGTAACTTCCCCTCCTTGGGAAGGATGGCAGGCGCAGTCTGATGGGGTGAGAGTCTTTAAGGGTTGGCTCCCTGAAACATCTGCAAACGTGAGATACCCCTGATCCACTATCCAATCGAACCCATTTCACCCCATTTTCTGAAGACCCTGATGGTTAGCGTTCAGGGATTGGCCATGAGGGTTTGTTTTAATCCATTGGCTCCGGGTTGCCCCTTCTATCCATTAGCCGTCTGATGTTTCTGTCCCCTAAGCTCCTGCTCCCGAGGAGGGAGGAGGGCAAATCTTCAAACTGAGATGCACCCAAGGGAATCGATTAAGCGAGTTGCATATCTGCACCAATTTTAAAGGACATCACCTCAGCCCGCGCTTGCAAAATCTTCACCTTTTGGACAATGCGCAACTTGGCTAAGGGTACGGCAATTAAGGAGCGCGATCGCACCACCGCCTCCACATCGCGGGGATGGTAGCAGCGAATATGCAGCACCCCCCAACGGCGAAACACATCACAACGGCCCAAACAGCGCAACCGCTCCAAATCTGCCCAGTTTTCCCGGTAATAATCCCAAATCAGTTGGGTTAGTTGTGAGATTTGTTTAGCCATGGTGGGTTTGTTGAAATCAGTGATAAGCAGGGCGTACCTTCATTCAACCCTAAACTTTTGCTCTGAGAGCCAATTGCAAGAAGACTTTACAGATCTTTGTGAGGCAAAATTTTTGTTAAGAAAAATCACGATCAGTAGGGGCGAAAAACTTTTCGCCCCTACGCCCATCAATGCCGATTAACGGTTTTCGCGGACACAGTTATACATCCGTAGCGTTGCTGCCGCCGCATAGTTCCGCAGGGCAGAACTATTGGGCATAAATTGCGTACCCTGCTCATTCACCGGACTGGCCACGCCACAATAACCGGACATTTCCCGAATTAAACCCTGGGCCCAATGGTTGGTGGTATCGGTGAATGTCACAGGGGTTTGGGTTTGAGTGAGGGCAATGGGTTGACCCCGGCGGGCTTTGCCGTATTCCGCCGCTTTTTTCATGATCACCATCAACTCTGCTCGCGTCACCGGCTGTGCTGGGCGGAAATTGCCATCGGGATAGCCGCTGACAATGCCGCTGGTTCTTGCCCATTGAATTTTCGCCGCACTCCAGCGATTCGCGGCCACATCGGGGAAGGGTGCGGTGCTGACTTGGGCAGGGGCGTTGGGGTTGACGTTGGGAATTGCACCCAAGGCATCGAGCACCATGGAAACCACCTGCTCACGGGTGAGGGGTGTTAAGGGGCGGAAGGTGTTGTCTTCAAAGAAACCAGCGATAAAACCGACTTGGAGCGCGGCTTCAATTTGCTGGCGATAGATGTCGTTGGAAATATCGGGGAACGTGCGGATGGGAGGAGGTGTTGGGGTTGGTGTGGGGGTTGGGGTTGGGGTTGGAGTCGGGGTAGGTGTAGGTGTAGGTGTTGGGGTGGGCGGTGTGGTGACGGTTCCATCACTGGTGAAATAGATATGCCCTAAAACTTGGCCTTGATAGGTACGGCGGGTAAAGCGCCAACCGGGTACGAGGGTGAATTTATGGGCATTGCCGGGGCTAATGCCGCCGGTACGACCGATGAGAATTTCCCGTAGGCCGGGGCGACTGCCGACGCGGGGCGTTCCCACCAGCATTAATTCCCCATTGCGTTCGACAATGCGCAGCAGGTATTCCAAGCCGAAATCTTCCCCATTAATGCGGACGGAATACCCGTTACTGTCGGCATTGCGGCGACAACTGCCGGTGAAATCGAAGGTATTCCAAAGGGGGTTAACCACAATGGGGTTGGTTCCACTTTCGCCCCAACATTGTTGACGGTTGGGAAGTTGCTCCATAACAATCAAACTATATTGATTGCCGCCGAAGGGGGTGGCGATCGCCCCTAAGGCCCCCTGATTGGCAATTTCTTCTTGACCAAAGAGGGAGGTTTGGGCAATGGAGGTTCCAACCACCACGGTAAGGGCTGTAGTGGCCAGTGTTGTCAAGGTTAAAGTTCGGTTGAGCGTCATCATCAATCTCCTATGGCTTGCCCCTGAGAGCTATGGCTTTTTGATTGTCCTATATTTCCTGGGGGCTGGCTTAGAGAAGTTGAGGAAGATTCTGAAGTTCCACCCCATCGCTCTCCCTGGGGAGAATTTTGTGGTATCGCGGGACGCTGTTCCGGGGGGCGCGGGTGGGTATAGTGGAGGGCGATCGCCTTTTTTGCAGATTATTTAAAGAATAAATATGTATGATCTCAATGTCGTGATTATCGGGGCCGGCATTGGCGGCCTTTCTACCGGGATTGCGCTGCGCCAAGCGGGTTATCGGGTTAAGGTGTTTGAGCGTACCCGTGAACTGCGCCCCGCCGGAGCCGGGATTTCCCTCTGGTCGAACGGGGTGAAAGTGTTAAACCAATTGGGTTTAGGGGAACGTTTAGCCGCCCTTGGGGGGCAAATGGATTGGATGGAATACCGCACCCATCAGGGGGAATTGCTCAATTCCATTGATCTCCAACCCCTGATCCAACAGGTGGGCCAACGCCCCTACCCCGTTTCCCGCACGGATTTACAGCAGATGCTCCGGGATGCTTTTGGGCCGGAAGATTTGGAGTTGGGGGTGCGCTGTGTGGGGGTGGAGGAAAATGATGGGGGGGCGATCGCCCATCTTGATGATGGTCGAGCGGTAGCCGCAGATCTGATCATCGGGGCGGATGGCGTGCATTCCACGGTGCGGGAGTATGTGGTGGGTAAACCCGTGGGGCCGCGCTATGCCGATTATGTGAACTGGAACGGCTTGGTTCCCTTTAGTGAAGATCTCCCCTCTGGGCATAGTTGGGTGATCTATGTGGGGGAAAACAAGCGGGCCTCAATGATGCCGGTGGGGGGCGATCGCTTCTATTTCTTCTTTGGCGCACCCATGGCCCAAGGGACTACCGTCGCCCCCGCTGACCGTCGGGAGGAATTAGCAAACCTATTTCAAGGTTGGGCGGAACCTGTTCAAAATTTAATCAAACATTTAAACCCCTTAGAAACCAACCGCCTCGAAATTGGCGATTTAGATCCCCTTGATCGCCTCGTGCGGGGTCGCGTTGCCCTTTTGGGGGATGCGGGCCATGCCACCACCCCCACCCTCGGCCAGGGGGCTTGTCAAGCTTTGGAAGATGCCGTCATCCTCACCCGCTACCTTGTCACCACAACGATCAGCGTCCCCGATGCCCTCCAACGCTACGAAAATGCCCGCAAACAACGCACCGCCGATCTGGTTCTCAAGGCCCGCAAACGCACCGGCACAATCTACGGCAAAGATCCCGCCGCTACGGAAAGTTGGTATCAACAGCTTGCCCAGGAAGTACCCAGTGATGTAACGGGGGCGATCGCCGACATCATCCTCACCGGCCCCCTGGGTTAAATTGCCCTCACCCCAGCCCCTCTCCCAAAGGTGGGAGAGGGAAATAGGGGAGGGCGAAAAATTTTTCGCCCCTACAAATTCCATTGCCCATTGCCCATTGCCCATTCCCCATTCCCCAACCTAAGACAATAACCGATTCTCCACAGCAAACCGGGACAGGTTCGCCCGGTTATTGGTTTGGGTTTTCCGCAAGAGATTGCTGACGTACTTCTCAATCGTGCGGGGGCTGAGGTGGAGGGTTTTGCCTATATCGCTGTTGGATAACCCATGGGCTAGGAGTTGCAACACCTGTTGCTCCCGGTCGGTGAGTTCTTCAATATTCGCCAACCGGGCCGCCTCGTCAATGTCCAGAGCAGGGGCGGGGGAATTGAGGGGGATGGCTGGTGTGCCGGGCTGGGGAAAGCGGATTTCATTTTGGACAATTTGCGCCCGCTCCAACAGGCCCCGCACCACCGCCAGCAATTCATCCATTTCAAAGGGCTTGGGTAAATAGGCATCACAGCCGACGCGATAGCCCTGAATGCGATCGCTCGTTTCATTGCACTCGGTTAGGAAAATCACCGGAATCAGACGATATTCCGGCCGTTGGCGCACCTTTTTGACAAATTCATAGCCATTAAGCCGGGGCATTCTAATATCCGCCACAATCAAATGGGGATGGTAGGCGTTGACCTTTTCCAAAGCCTCCGCTCCATCCACCGCCGGAATGACGCTATAGCCGCCAAACTCCAAGGAATCCGCGATCGCCTGGCGAATCCCCGCATTATCATCAGCCACCAAAATCAGCAAGGGCATGGTATTGCTACCTCCCACGATGTTTATACCTGCCAAGCCACCTTTAACGTTTGGGGATCGGCAAAACTGCCCACAACGGACAGGCTGCGATCGTTGGCGTTGAGGTGGCGTAAAATCTTGTAGATTGTTTCGATTTCGCCCGGTTGTTGTACCGCCGTGGCTAGATCATTGATGGACATAGGTTCTTTTTGTTGTTGTAACACTTGCACAACCTGATTTTGCAGAGCCAACACAGAAGCCGCTGCTTTTTTCCCGGCTTCTACCCCCGGTTGATGGTAAGCATTGACGTTTACCAAACTGGCATAGAAGCCCACCGCCCGCTCGTAAAGGGCAATGAGCGCCCCCACAGTAGCAGCATCAACTCGCTCAACGGTAATCGTGATCGAATCTCGTTTATTTTCATAAAGGGCTTCCCTTGTCCCTTGAAGCAATCCGGATAGATAATCCCCGCTGGTAATCCCCGGCTCCACTTCGACGCTTTGGCCGCCATCGGCTAACACTTCGATAAACGTGGCAAAGAAGTTAGGTACACCTTCCCGCAGTTGTTGGACGTAGGCGTGTTGATCCGTGGAGCCTTTGTTGCCATAGACGGCAATGCCTTGGTAAACGGTTTCGCCATCGAGGTCTTTTTCTTTCCCTAAAGATTCCATCACCAACTGTTGTAGGTAGCGGCTGAACAGGGCAAGGCCGTCTTTATAGGGCAAAATCACCATATCTTTTGCCCCCTTGCCATTACCCGCAAAATACCAGGCAAAGGCGAGGAGGGCAGCGGGGTTTTGGCGTAAATCTGCGCTGCGGGTGGCATCGTCCATCACCTTCGCGCCTTGGAGGAAGGCGGTGATATCAATGCCTTGGAGGGCGGCGGCCACTAGGCCGACGGCGGACATTTCGGAGGTGCGCCCGCCGATCCAGTCATACATGGGAAAGGTGGTGAGCCATTGTTCACGATGGGCGATCGCCTCCAGTTTAGATCCTTCCCCGGTAATTGCCACGGCATAGCGGGGAAAATCCAGGCCCTTGGCTTGGTAGGCGGCTTGGATTTCCACCATGCCGTTGCGGGTTTCCGGTGTGCCGCCGGATTTGGAGATGACGAGGACGAGGGTGCTAGAGAGGCGATCGCCCAAGGTTGCTAGGATGCGCTCAATGCCAGCGGGGTCGGTGTTGTCGATGAAATGGAGGTTGAGGGGCGCATCAACGGGGGCGAGGGCCTGGGCCACGAATTGGGGGCCGAGGGCAGAGCCGCCAATACCGATGGAGAGAATATCGGTAAATTTGGGGGCGTGGGGGGGTTTGATTTGGCCGCTATGGATGGCGGTGGTAAAAGTGGCGATCGCCCCCAATGTATCGGTAATCGCGGTTTTGAGTTCGGGAGTAGGGGCTAGATCGGGGTTGCGGAGCCAGTAATGGCCCACCATGCGGTCTTCATCAGGATTGGCGATCGCCCCCGCTTCTAACGCATCCATGGCTTGAAAAGCTTGGTCAAACTTGGGCAGCATCGCCTTGAGGAAAAAGTCATCAAAGCGCATCCGGCTGATATCGAGGTACAGGCCGAGGTCGGCGTGAACATACAACCAATCTTGATAGCGTTGCCACAGCGCGGCGGAATCCATAATCACCTTCTCTCTCATATCTCTTTCCCAGTTTACGGCACAGCTAGAGATCCCTAGCATGGCGATGGGATTTTTCAAGAATTTTGACGGGAATTAAAAGCGGCGGGTGCGCTCAATGGCGTAAAAAATACCGGAGGCGATCGCACTCAGGAGCAATAACCAGAGGATGCCACCGGGCAAAAACGACAGCCAACTCAGCCCCCGCAGCAGATACACAAACGCCGTCAGCCCTAGGAGCGTGAAAAAGAGCGATCGGGCAATGGATTCGGATTGGGGTCGGGTCATGGCAGGAGTGAGCAAGGATTCTGTCCCTAATCTGCCATAGGTGGGGTGTTAGGATCGCAAACCTCAAGTCTTTCAAAGCTCCTCACCCACCTGAAGAGAGGGTTTGGGGTGAGGGGATCTCATCGCCTGATTAACCCTGAATCCCCTCACCATGCCTCTGTAACGGGAAAACGGGAAAAAATTAACCAATATTTACCCAAGGGATAATTGCGGGGCTTTGGGGGGAGATTTTCCGTGGGGATCACGGGCCGACCTTTTAAGCGTAATTTTGGTCAGGATCTTGCTGGTTATAGGGTTGGGGGGCGATCGCTTCCCCTTGATCCATTCATTTTTGCTAAGTATTAATACTTTAAACAACAGGAGAGTTGGTTTAGTTGACGTACATTTTGCCATTGTCACCTTTTATTGAAAAGAGTTTTCTAAAACTAGAAAAATAACGAAAAATAAGATTTTTAGAAATTCTCATCGAGAAAAAAGCTTTTTAATCTTGTAAACCCTGAATTACGTCGATTAACCGCGATTTTCAAAATTGCCCCCCCTTCCCAGCCCCGAATAATTCGTCAATAATGCAAAACAACAACGCAACGAACCCCCATCGATCACAAGAGGAACACCCCATGAGACTTTCGGTATACGGCAAAGGCGGCATCGGCAAATCCACCACCAGTTGCAACATCTCCGTTGCCCTCGCCAAACGGGGCAAAAAGGTCTTACAAATCGGCTGTGACCCCAAACACGACAGCACCTTTACCCTCACCGGCTTCCTCATCCCCACGATCATCGACACGCTCCAAGAAAAAGATTTCCACTACGAAGACATCTGGCCCGAAGATGTGATCTACAAAGGCTATGGCGGCGTGGATTGCGTCGAAGCCGGTGGCCCCCCCGCCGGAGCCGGTTGCGGCGGCTATGTCGTCGGGGAAACCGTCAAACTCTTAAAAGAACTCAACGCCTTTGATGAGTACGACGTGATCCTCTTTGATGTGTTGGGTGATGTGGTTTGCGGCGGTTTTGCTGCGCCCTTGAATTATTCCGATTATTGCATGATCGTCACAGACAACGGCTTTGATGCCCTCTTTGCCGCCAACCGCATCGCCGCCTCCGTCCGAGAAAAAGCCCGCACCCATCCCCTCCGCCTCGCGGGATTAATCGGCAACCGCACCTCCAAGCGGGATCTGATTGAGAAATATATTGAAGCCGTGCCGATGCCCGTCTTGGAAGTGTTGCCCCTGATTGAAGATATCCGGGTTTCCCGCGTCAAAGGCAAAACGCTCTTTGAAATGGCCGAGCGGGATCCTTCCCTGAACTATGTCTGCGATTACTACCTGAGCATTGCGGATCAGATCCTCGCCAATCCCGAAGGCGTAGTCCCCAACGATGCCCAAGACCGCGATCTCTTCGCCCTCCTCTCCGATTACTACCTTAATCCCCCTGCTGACGCGCCCCAAAAAACTGCTGAACTGGATTTGATGATGGTTTAGTTGGCAAACCCAACCCCGCCCCACTCTTCCCCCCCCTTTTTAAGGGGGGCCGGGGGGGATCATGCCACCCAAACATCAAAATTCGGTGGGCAATGCCCACCCTACTCTTCCCCCCCTTTTTACGGGGGGCTGGGGGGGATCATGCCACAACTTACTATTCTTCCCACTTCCCACTTTTACCTTCAGGAGCTAACCCCATGACCGTCGCTCAAGAACAACCCAGTGCTTTAAACTTTGAATGCGAAACCGGCAATTACCATACCTTCTGCCCGATTAGCTGCGTTGCTTGGCTATATCAGAAAATCGAGGATAGTTTTTTCCTCGTTGTGGGGACAAAAACCTGTGGTTATTTCCTCCAAAATGCCATGGGGGTGATGATTTTTGCTGAACCCCGCTATGCGATGGCGGAATTAGAAGAAGCGGATATTTCGGCACAATTAAATGATTACGAAGAATTGAAACGGTTATGCGAACAAATTAAGCGCGATCGCAATCCCAGCGTCATCGTGTGGATCGGCACCTGCACCACCGAAATTATTAAAATGGATATGGAGGGCATCGCCCCCAAACTTGAGGCAGAATTAGGCATTCCCATCGTTGTTGCCCGTGCCAATGGTCTTGACTATGCCTTTACCCAAGGGGAAGATACCGTCCTCGCCGCCATGGCCCAACGTTGCCCCACGGGTGCAGAGGTCAAAGCCGAAGATAAAGAAGAGCGCAACGCCATTCAAAAACTGCTCAACTTTGGCCGTCAAAAAGAAGAAGTCACCCAATCGGATTCTGAATATCACGATCATCCTCCCTTAGTCTTATTTGGCTCTCTCCCCGATCCCGTGGTCACAAACTTAACCCTAGAATTGAAAAAACAGGGGATTAAAGTTTCCGGCTGGTTGCCCGCCAAACGTTATACAGAATTGCCGGTGATTGAAGAGGGTTACTACACCTGTGGTGTGAATCCTTTCCTTTCCCGTACCGCTACAACGTTAATGCGCCGTCGCAAAACCAAGTTAATTGGCGCACCCTTCCCCATTGGCCCCGATGGCACACGGGCTTGGATTGAAAAAATTTGCTCGGTGTTTAATATTGAACCCCAAGGTTTAGCGGAACGGGAGGCAAAAATTTGGGAAAGCCTTGAGGATTATTTAGAGTTAGTCCGGGGTAAATCGGTGTTTTTCATGGGGGATAATTTATTAGAAATTTCCCTAGCCCGGTTCCTCATCCGTTGCGGCATGACCTGCCCGGAAATTGGCATTCCCTACATGGATAAACGCTACCAAAAAGCGGAATTAGATCTCCTGGAAAAAACCTGTAATGAAATGGGTGTACCGCTGCCGCGCATTGTTGAAAAACCAGATAATTACAATCAATTGCAGCGCATTGATGAGTTACAGCCGGATCTTGTGATTACCGGGATGGCCCACGCTAATCCTTTGGAAGCACGGGGGATTAATACGAAATGGTCGGTAGAGTTTACCTTTGCCCAAATCCACGGTTTTACCAATGCCCGCGATATTTTGGAATTGGCAACCCGTCCTCTCCGCCGGAATAATAATCTCAAGGATTTAGGCTGGGATAAGCTGGTGAAGGAAACCGTGAATTCTTAAGGTTCACCCCTAAGTTAGGGTAGGCTACAATTCTTTAGCCGTAGGGGCGAAAAATTTTTCGCCCTCCAACCTCTCAACATTCTATCCACCGCCAGCCTTATGCTGGCATTTTTTCGTTTAGGATAGCGATATTCTGAATCAACAGTTGATCATCGGAGCATGAGTGAATTTGCCAAAGATGGTTTAGGGTGGCGGTGGGGGCAGGTGCAACAGCAGGTTGCCGAGTGGTGGGCTTGGCAAATGCAGCAGGCTCCAGTCCCTGATGATCCTGATGTGCCGAATTGGCTCACGGAACTGCCCTGGGGGATATTGGGGCGGGTGGTGGCTTGGGGCGGCATTGGGGCTTTAACCCTTTGGGGGGTTTGGGTGTTGTGGCGATCGCTCCACCCCTATTGGCAACAATACCAAAACCGTACCCACCGCCCCCCCACAGATCTCGATAAAACCCAGCAATATACGGCGGAGGAATGGCGATCGCAAGCTCAAACCTACTACCGCCAAGGCAATTTTCAACAGGCTTGCCTCTGTCTCTATGGGGGGATGCTGCAAACCCTCCACGATCGCGGCATTGCCCCCCATCTCCCCAGCCGCACCGATGGCGAATATGTTGCAGCGATTCAAAGTTTGCCCCGCCCTGAACCCTATCTAACGTTGTTGACGATGCACCAAGGTTTACGATTTGGGGAAACGTTACCTAATGATCAATTATTTGAGCAGTGTTGGCGGGCCTATGGGGAGTTGTGAATCAGTAGTGAGAAGCCTAATTTGCGTGGGGGCGAAAAATTTTTCGCCCCTACATCCTTCAGGAATTCGCCCCCACATTCTCATGAAAATTGGTAATGAATCGTTTTAAGCGTTGGCAAATTGTGGGGGCTGTTGCCCTCGGTCTCTTTCTCCTGGTGGGGCTGCTCCTGGCCCCCGCCCAAGTTCCTGATCACATCGGCTCTACTTATACCCGTGGCCCTAGTGGTTATGGGGCTTGGTATAGCTGGATGGAAACCCAAGGGGCGACGATCAGCCGGTGGCGACGGCCAGCAACTGAACTGGAGCAGCCGGAAGGCAGTGTTTTGATCCAAATCTATAGCCATCCCCGTTCTTTAAGTGAGGATTGGGAGTTAGATACATGGGTGCGGGAGGGCAATACGCTGATTGCGGTGGGGGTGAACCAGCCGGTGACGGGGGCGAAATTTCGTAGCGCGATCATGACCCCTTGGGGATTGGGGCGGGTGGAGACGCGCCGCCGTCGGTTGGGGGAGGAAAATAAGCTGTGGGGCGATCGCTTTGGGGCGGTGGTGTGGCGAGAACAACGGGGCGAGGGGGAAATTATTGCGGTTAGCACCCCCTTTTTAGCTGCCAATGCCTATCAAGATCACCCCGCTAACTTCCAACTCTTAGCCCATTTAGCTCTCCAACCGGGGGAGGAATTGGGGGAAACCCTGGATTTCACCGCTCGGCCGGTGTGGGTGGATGAATATCTCCATGGCTATCGTGATCCCGATCCTGCTGATACAGAGGAGACCCCCGACAATATTTGGGCCTATTTCGCCCGAACCCCCCTGTTACCCATGGCGATTCAGGGGGGGATTTTGGGGTTGGTGGCGATCGCCGCCCTTAATCGTCGTTTTGGGCCGGTGCAAATTCCCCCCGTTCCCCCCGAAAACAACAGCCAAGCCTATATCGAAGCCCTCGCTGCTGTGTTGAGCAAAGCCGAGCAGCACCGCTTTGCCCTTGACATTCTCACCCCAGAGGCAACCCGACAACTTCAGGAAAGCCTCGGCTTTGGCCCCACCCCCATGACCCCGGAGGAACTGCGAGCCGCTTGGATCGCTCAGGGCAAATCCCCCCAAGCTCTGCAAGCCTTGCTCAAACCCAACCCCCGCCCCAGTGAAGCGGAATTGATCGCCACGCTCCAAGCTTGGCAGAACGTGCTAGACAGTCCAGAGCCAAAACCCTAAGCATGGGCAAAGGGGATGGGGCTTTGATCGCGGCGGTGTTGGGTGGGAATTGCGGGGCCGGGGGAATTCCCCACTAGGGCCGCCGTCACCTCTAGAGCCGCCCGCAGCCTTTTCGCCGCATAGATGGACATATCACGGGGGACACTAATGCGATCGCGCAAATACCGCAACCCCGGATCAGACCCCGCAGGCGGCGGGCAATCCTCCCCCGTCATCATCTGCGTTAACCCACAGCGCAACGCCGTATCAAACAAAGCATTTTCCAAAGGATTCACTGCAATCAACGTCTCCCGATGCTTCAAAACCCGGTATAACGCCTCCTGGCGCGAATCTTCCGGCTCCGGATAAACCACATCCGGCAACCCCAACCAAGGCCCCCCATTCACCCGCCCCTGATTCGCCAACGCCGCCGCCGTACCATTGCCATAACAGCCCCCCATTTGCGGCGGTAAATCATGGGCATGGGTGTGAAAATCGCTTTGAGTACCCCGATAGGTCGCACGACTTTCCAGCCCATCAAACCAAGCCCCCAAGTGAGGATTCACCTCCCGCAACGAATAGCCCTTGTAATAGTACAAACTGGCATTCATCCGCTCCACATAGGGCGTAAACACCACATCCGCCGTACTAAATTCTGGCAAAAAGTAGGGGCCGGGCGTTTGGGCAAGGACCGTTTCCACATGGGCAACCACCACCTCAAACTGTTCCCGCAGCACTTGATCCCGATCTAAAGTGCGTGTGGGGGAACAGAGCCACCGACACCAAACCCGGAACAACTGCCGCTCTAAACGCCGCAGGGGAATCACCTTGGGATCTTCCATGCCCCAAACCAAGGGGCCAAAAGCCTGTTCTAAAGCCAGCAAAATATCATCACTTTCAGTAATCACCCGGCCATCTAATTCAAGGGCAGGCAACATTCCCGACGGCACAATCTGCTTGTACCACCGCTCCTTATCTCCATAGCAAAACATCGTCACTTTTTTAATCCGGTAGGGGATTTGCTTTTCCTCTAACCAGAGCCAAACTTTTTGGCAGTAGGGACACCAGGCATGGTTATCGCGGTAGAGGGTGACGCGGACGGCGCTTTCCGGTTGGCCGAAGAGTCGGAGTCGGGCTTGGGGGTTAGTGGGGCCGTTGATGGGATCGGGGTTAAAGTCCGTGAGGGTGGCGAGTTCTGTCCAGGAGAGCGGAGCGATGGTCATAACAAACTTAATCGAGATAAATAAATCATTCCTCACTGCTAAGGATACCGCTTTCCCGTGAAGAGGGTAGATGCTGCACAAATTCCTGTGGGTTTCGCTTAGAAAAATTTCACGCTATAATCGAGGTCGAAAGGATTGCTGATCTTTTTAACATCTGTTCTCAATAGCCAGTAATCTCGATTGTAAAAACAGGGCTTGGTGTAATGGTTCAAAAAATTGCCTTATTTAACCACAAGGGTGGGGTGAGCAAGACGACAACTACTTTTAACCTAGGCTGGATGCTGGCCTCGAAAGGGAAAAAAGTAATTCTGGTTGACAGTGATCCCCAATGTAACCTGACAGGTATGGCATTGGGTGAAGAAACTGAAGATGATGAAGCTCGCATTCAAGAAATTTATAACACATCTTCAAATATAAAAACGGGTTTAGCTCCAGCTTTTGAATCACAGCCGAGAGCGATTAAAGCTGTCGATTGTATCCCGATTCAAGGTCGAGATGATTTATTTTTATTGCCGGGTCATGTTGGTCTTGCTGAGTATGAAGTAACATTAGGTATTGCTCAGGAACTCAGTGGCTCTATTCACACTCTGAAGAACTTACCCGGTTCCATTAATGATTTACTTGAAAAAACAGCAGCTAAGTTTAATGCAGACTATATTTTGATTGATATGAGTCCTAGTTTAGGCTCTATCAATCAAAACTTACTGATGATCAGTGACTTTTTTTTAGTTCCGACTACCGCTGATTTTTTTTCAGTGATGGCCATTGATTCCTTAGTTAAAGTATTGCCAAGATGGTATGCTTGGGCAAAGTCAGCCAGTTCAATGCCAATTTTAAGAGAAGCTAATTACCCTTTTCCGGATATTAATCTGCGCTTTCTGGGGATCATTGTCCAAAACTATCGTATTATTCGAGGCAAAGAGACGGTTGCTTTTCAAACCTGGATTGAAAAGATTGAGAAAGCTGTCAGTGAAAAGCTCATTCCCACATTGCAGCGCAGTAATATGATGCTACCTGATCAAATGTACCGGGATCAGGAGATTAACGATAGCCTTTCTCTGGCAAAAATTTCTAACTTCAATAGTTTAATTGCTCTGTCTCAAGAACATCGAACCCCAGTTTATGCTTTAACTCCTCAACAGCTTAAGCAAACAGGTGTAATTCTAAAGGCAAATCAGAAAAAACAGGAAGAGTTTCGGAAAACCTTTTCAGATTTGGCAGACAAAATTATTGCACTCAGTTCCACAAGCTCCGCCCATGCAGTCAGCGCTTGACCAATTTCGCATCAGCATCGGTCGTGTTCGTGACCTTATTGCTCTGCACAATTCCGTTAAAGCCCAAGCTACTGATGCGCTGGATGTGTCGGATATGTTACGCGCTGCGCTCGTTCTTGCCGTCAGTGCGTTGGATTATTATGTCCATGAAGTAGTGACGTTAGGAATGTTAGCCATTCATCGCGGCCAACGTTCTGAACCTAGACCCTCAGCAAATACAACTCAGTCCGCATTTTCACGATTTCAAGTATCCTTAGGCGGTGCGCGTCAAGATCGGTTGACTGCTATTGATCTCGCTGCTTGGCTTGAAGCTGAGATTCAACAAGCCCAAGGCTATGAGTTTCTTGAGACATCTCACACAATTTCAGCTTTGATCCCCGTCATCTCCAGTAGCATTCTCAATCGGCTCAATCATACTGATTGGTTAGAAAATGAAATCAGGGAACGCCTGAGTTATCAAAGTTTTCAGCAGGCAGATAAAATTGCTGATGCCATCAGATGCATCTCAGATCGGCAACTATGGAATCAAGTGTCAATTTTGATGGATCAAGAGCCAAAAGAGATTAAGCAGCAACTCAATTTAATTGTTGACCGCAGGAATAAAATTGCCCATGAAGCTGATATAAATCCAACTCATAATATTGGCGACCGATGGAATATTGATAAAATTCTTGTCGGGGATGCCGTTGATTTTATTGAAAAACTGGTGGAAAGTATTCATCAAGTGTTGTTGGATGATGGGAGTTAACTGCGGAAGAGGCGGGTGTATTGGGTTTCGTGGGCCATGCTGGCGATCGCCAGACCCCAGCCGCAACTGTCGAGATCTTGATCCTCAAGTTGGGTTATGGCTTCCCTGGCTTGGCTCAATTCTGCCCCTAAGCTGTGTAAAAGCTGTTGCCCTTCGGTTTGACCCAAGGGAATTAACTTCACCCCGGCATTGAGGCTATGGGTGGCCCAGGTTTGCAGATAGGCTAACAGCGTTAAGTCGGGGGGGATTTGCCAATGGGAAGCGGTGAGGGCAAAGGCGATCGCCCATTGGCAAGGATCATTTAACACCGCAAGCCAATCCGGGGCATCCGGTGCGATTTCGGCAAACAGTTTGAGGAGCGATCGCCCCATTTGTTGACTGGATTGCCGCAATTCGCTGGTTTCGCGCATCGCCCCTAACCATTGATTCCAATGGTTAACTTGAGCGTGATCCCCCCCTTGGGCAGCGGCATAGGTGCGCAATAAGATCGCTCCATCAATACGAATCGAGCCATGGCGCAACTGTTGAACGAGCCAACCCCGTAGGGCTTCCCCGTTGGTTATTTGCCCCCCATTGACGAGAGCTTCTAACCCTTCGGAATAGCTATAGGCCCCCACCGGCAGGGCCGGGCTGGTGAGTTGGAGGAGATGGAGGACTGTGGGGGGCAACATAGGCAGGGCGGGCGGCGGCGGTGGTGGTAAAGAAGGCTTCAAGATGATCCCAATCTTGCTGTTCTAATTGGGTGATCAGGTGGTCGAGGCGATCGCGGTAGGCGCGGAGCGATCGCCCCAAGGCCGTTGCATTGTATTGTGCCATCATTCGCCCCAATTCTGGATTGCCTCCCCCCACGCGGCTTGTATCTCGAAACCCGGAACTGGCAAAGGCTTGGGCGAGTTTTCGCACCTGGGGATCAGGTTCCTGCTCACAATTGGCAATCAGGGCCGCGCTCACGAAAACGGGTACATGGGAAATGGCGGCAACGGCTTGATCATGGTCAGCGGGGCTACAGGTGTAGAGATGGCTACCGAGAGCTTGAATGATTGCCGTCATTGCCGCTACACAGTCCGGGGGCGTGGTGGCGGTGGGGGTGAGAATATAGGGGGCATCACGAAACAGCCCCAAATGGGCTGCTTCAATGCCTTGATCCGCTGTACCCGCCATGGGATGGCCACCAATAAACCGGGGCCAAAGGGGGGCGATCGCCTCGACAATGCTTGCTTTGACCGATCCCACATCCGTTAGGATCGCCTGGGGCTGAAGGTGGGGCAGCAGTTGAGTGAGGGTAGCGGGAATCGCCCCAATGGGAGGACAGAGGAACACCAGATCCGCCGAAGCCAGAATGCCATAATCCACCGCCGCCCCATCTACTGCCCCCCGTGCCATCGCCCGTTCACAGGTAGCGGCTTTACGGGATACGCCTAAAACGCGATAACCTTGCGATCGCAACTCCAGCCCCAAAGAGCCACCGATTAATCCCAAACCCACAATGCCAACAATCACGGCGTAACCTCAATTTTTGCCCCATCATAGAGGAAGGGGAGCAATTTTTGAACCCGCTAAGTTTAGATTACTAATGATTGAAAAACCAAAAAAATGTTGATAAAGGAACCTTTAAGAATGTTTTTTTAGATCAGGAAGCTATTTTAAAATAGCGTGAAAGAGGGGAATGAGCCGATAATTTGTACCAGTTCTAAAAGTGGCCGGTGAATAGACGATTTGCGGAACCTTACCTTGGCCTACTGGTCATTGTAGCTATCTCGAATCCATCAGGATTTGAAAGTTAATCCCAACCGCTCTGGAGATCCAACCCATGAAAAGCATTCTCTTCCATTCCACCGCTCTGCTCGCTGCTGTTACCTCTATTCTCCTCTCTAGTGACTTGGCCCAAGCCCAATCTACACAACGGGGTACAGATGCCGCCTATATTGGCGCAGGGGTCTCGACTAACGTCACCAATGGCGGCCAAAATGGCGATGCGGCTAACTTAGGCGGGAACATCCAAGGTCGCTACCAAATTGAAAATACGCCGGTTTCTGTGCGAGGTGCAATTTTGTTCGGGAAAGAAACCAGTGCAATTATGCCCATGGTTTCCTACGATCTCGGTATTGCCCAAAATACGAACCTTTACCTCGGTGCAGGCTATTCCTTCGTAGAATCTCAAGGTCAACCCAGCCCCTTAGGGAATCGCAATGCTGCGGTTGTAACGTTAGGTGCAGAATCTGCCATTGGCGAAAACTTCATGGTCTATACCGATGGTAAATGGGGGATCAATGCCTATGAAAACAGCACGGCTGATGCACTCAGTTTCCAAGCAGGTTTAGGCTATCGCTTCTAATTGCCCTCAACTCACGATCATCTCTTCCTTTAACACATTTAAACCGGGCCATGCCCGGTTTTTTTTGGGGTGATCCCAGAGGGGCGCAAAAAATTCCCCCATGACGAGAGATTGCCCATTAACCCCGTTTAAGGATGGGGGGCGATAGGGACACTAACGCGGATCGGCTTCCCTGATCATCAAGGACAGCGATCGCCCCCAGGGCTAACGGTGGCCCCTCATTTACCGATACAATGGTCACTGCACACGGTTCAAGCGTTACAGATTTTCCTAGAGTTCTGCACTATGGCTAAGGTTTTAGTTTCTGATCCCATTGATCAAGTCGGTATTGATATTCTCTCCCAGGTGGCCAAGGTTGACGTTAAAACGGGCCTACCCCCAGAGGAACTGGTGGCGATTATGCCTGAATATGATGCCCTGATGATCCGCTCCGGCACAAAAGTCACCCAAGCCGTGATTGAAGCGGGAACCCAGTTAAAAATCATCGGCCGGGCCGGCGTTGGCGTGGATAATGTCGATATCCCCGCCGCCACCCGTCGCGGTATTGTCGTCGTTAACTCCCCTGAAGGCAACACCACTGCTGCTGCTGAACACGCTTTAGCGATGATGCTTTCCCTCTCCCGCCATATCCCCGCCGCCCATATGTCTCTGAAAAATGGCGGCTGGGAACGGAAACGCTTTGTTGGGGCGGAGGTCTATAAGAAAACATTGGGTGTCGTGGGGTTGGGGAAAATTGGCTCCCATGTGGCCACGGTGGGTAAGGCGTTGGGCATGAATTTGATCGCCTATGATCCCTTTATTTCCGCTGAACGGGCGGATCAGTTGGGTTGTCGCCTCGTCGATCTTGATTATATTTTCCGGGAAGCGGACTATATTACGCTCCATGTCCCCAAAACCCCGGAAACTGCAAATCTGATCAACGCGGAAGCTTTGGCGAAGATGAAGCCGACGACGCGGATTATTAACTGCTCACGGGGGGGCATTGTCGATGAAGAGGCGTTATACAATGCGCTGAAATCAGGGCAAATTGCCGGGGCTGCCCTTGATGTGTTCGCCACGGAACCGCTGCCGGAATCTCCCCTGCGGGAACTCGATGAACAGGTGGTATTAACCCCCCATTTGGGGGCTTCTACGGCTGAGGCGCAGGTGAATGTGGCCATTGATGTGGCGGAGCAGATCCGCGATGTGTTGCTGGGTTTACCGGCGCGATCGGCGGTGAATATTCCGGGGTTGACTCCGAGCGTGATGGAAAAACTCAAGCCTTATCTGCAATTGGCGGAAACCTTGGGGAATTTGGTGGGGCAATTGGCCGGCGGTCGGGTCGATCGCTTCAATGTGCGCCTCCAAGGGGATTTGGCCACGGCCCAAAGTCAGCCGATTGTGGTGGCTTCCCTCAAGGGGTTGCTTTCCCAGGCTTTGCGCGAACGGGTGAACTATGTTAACGCGGCTATTGAGGCCAAAGAGCGGGGCATTCATGTCACGGAAACGAAGGATGCGTCCGTATCGGACTATTCCGGGGCGTTGCATTTATCGGTGCATGGTTCCCTTGGGGAGCATTCGGTGACGGGGGTGCTGCAATCCGATGGGGAAATTCGGGTCACGAACCTGGATGGTTTCCCGCTCAATCTGCCCCCCAGTGGCCATATGTTGTTTACGCTTCACCGGGATATGCCGGGGATTATCGGGCAAATTGGCTCGATGTTGGGCAATTTTAATGTCAACATTGCCAGTATGCAGGTGGGACGGAAAATTGTCCGGGGCAATGCGGTGATGGCGTTGAGTTTGGATGATCCTTTACCGGAGGGGTTATTGGCGGAAATTACCAGTATTCCGGGCATTGAAGATGCCTATACGGTGACGCTATAGGCGATTCCCCCGGCTACGCCGACCCCCTTAAAAAGGGGGTTGAACTCAGAACCCCCCTTTTTAAGGGGGGCAGGGGGGATCCTCCACCTACGCCCTTTAACCGCAAGTTCAACGCATGAGGAAAACCATCCATGGCTAACCGCTGGTGGGAATTACAGATTATTGCAGACCCCAAAGCAGAGGATTTGATCTTCTGGCGTTTGGAGCAGTTTGGCTGTCAGGGGATGGCCTCGGATCATCGCCCGGAAGGGTTGCGGGTGCGGGCCTATGTGCCGGAAATTACGATCACGGTGCTGGATTTATCGGCCCTGACCCTGTGGTTGCAACAGGATGCGATCGCCGCTGAACTCCCCCAACCTAACCTCACTTGGGAACTGATCAACGAAGAGGATTGGGCCAGTAGTTGGAAAGAGCATTGGGAAATTCAAGATGTGGGCGATCGCTTTGTGATCTGCCCCGCTTGGCTGACCCCACCGGAGGGCGATCGCATCGTCCTCCGCCTCGATCCCGGTGCAGCCTTCGGCACAGGAACCCACCCCACCACCCAACTTTGTTTAGAATCCCTGGAAATGCGCGAGAGCCAATGCACCCCCGATGTGGTGTTAGCGGATATTGGTTGCGGTTCGGGGATTTTGTCCATTGGGGCGTTGCTGTTGGGGGCGGGTCATGTCTATGCCATTGATACCGATGTCATGGCCATTCAAGCTACCTGTGCCAATCGGGAACTGAACCAAATTGCCCCGGAACACCTCCGGGCAGAACAGATGGGCATTGAAGGGGTGATGGATTTGGTGGGCGGCCAAGTCGATGGCTTGGTGTGCAATATCTTGGCGGATGTGATCATGAAGATGATCCCCACCATGGCCCAATTGGTGAAACCCAAGGGCTGGGCGATCCTCAGTGGCATTTTGTTGGAGCAGGCTCAGGAGGTTTCTGATGTCCTGGAAGCCCATGGCTGGATTATCGCGACTTTATGGAAGCGGGGGGAATGGTGTTGTTTTAATGTGCGTCGCGGTTAACGCAAGGGGCTAAGATAGGGCGAGATTATCCCCATCGCCCTGATCTTTTTGGCTGCCCATGGGTTCCCAACACATCACCCAAATTGTCCCCACCTTACCCCCAGCCATTAACGGTTTAGGGGACTTTTCCTTGGCTTTGGCCCGCAAGCTCCGGGCGGATTTTGGGTTAATCACAGATTTTGTGATTGGTAATCCCCAATGGCAGGGAGAGGCTGAATTAGAGGGGTTTACGGTCAAGGCGATTTTAGAACGCAGTCGGGTGGGCTTGGTGGCACAGTTGGGCAATGATCCGGTGTTGCTTCATTACGAAGGTTATGGTTACGCCAAGCGGGGTTTCCCCTGGTGGCTGTGGCAGGGGTTGGATTATTGGCATCGCCGCAGTCAATGCCGTTGGGTGACGATGTTTCATGAGGTTTATGCCTATGATCATGGGCCTCCTTGGAGTAGTTCCTTTTGGCTTGCGCCGGGACAGCGATATCTGGCTAGCCGGTTAATTCAGGGGAGCGATCGCGCCCTCACCAGCCGTAACCAATACGCCCGCCTCCTGCGCCAACTGCGCCAACGCCACACCACCCCCATTTATACGCTGCCAGTCTGTAGCAATGTGGGGGAGCCGCAAGCGGTGAAACTTTTGGGCGATCGCCCCCCCCGGTTAATGGTCTTTGGCCATCCCAATAGCCGCCGTCTGGTGTATCAGCGGGATTACCAGGCCCTCGCCCATGCCTGCCAAGTGTTAAAAATCAAAGAACTCTATGATATTGGTGTGCCTATTGGGATGCCTGTCCCCCCCTTGCCAGGGGTAGAAATTACTGTCATGGGTGTGATTCCATCGGTGGAAATTAGCCAGCTAATGAGTGAATCAATGGCGGGATTTATTAGTTTTATTCCGCCGCAATATTTGGGGAAATCCGGTGTTTATGCCGCCTATTGCGCCCATGGATTGCTGCCCATTTTGGCGCAAAAAGGTACAGAAATCACCGATGGCCTTTATCCCGATCTCCATTACTGGTCAGCCCTCACCGATACCCAAATTTCCCTCCCCACTGCCCAATATATTGCCGATCGCGCCCACCGTTGGTATAGCAGTCATACCCTCAGCCGTCACAGTCAAACCCTCGCTTATTTACTCACCCGTTAGTTCCCTTTTTTCCTAAACCCATGATTCAAGGCATTATTACCGATATTGAAGGCACAACAACGGCGATTGATTTTGTGTTTAACATTCTTTTCCCCTATTTTCGGGAGCAATTACCCCAACTGGGCGATCGCACTCATCAACCGGAAATTTTAGCGATTCTTGAGGAAGTCCAGGCCATTGTCGAGCAGGAGGAGGGGCAACGGGTGGATTTAGCGGGGGCGATCGCCACGCTCCATCAATGGTCTGTGGCCGATCGCAAAATTGCCCCCCTCAAAGCATTACAGGGGATCATCTGGCAACAGGGTTATCAAAACGGCGATTTTCAAGGCCATATTTACGCCGATGTTCCCCCGCAATTAGCCCAATGGCAAGCCCAAGGGGTGAAGTTAGGCATCTATTCCTCTGGCTCAGTTGCCGCGCAAAAACTACTCTTTAGCTATTCCACAGCGGGGGATTTAACCCCCTATTTTGATTGGTATTTTGATCTCGCCGTCGGTTCTAAAAAAGAGGTGACTTCCTATCAAACCATTGCCACTACCATGGGCATTCCCCCCGCCCATTTACTCTTTCTCTCCGATGTGGAAGCGGAACTCGATGCTGCCCAAGGGGCCGGATTCCAAACGGTGCAATTGGTGCGGGGGGAAACGGTGGGGAGCACCCGTCATCCAACCGCCACCAGTTTTGCAGAAATTATCCTCCCATGATGGGGGAGGGCGAAAGGTTTTTCGTATGGGAGGGCGAAAGATTTTTCGCCCCTACGGGTTATGGGAGGGCAAAAGATTTTTTGCCCCTACGGGTTGAGGCGGCCGATGGTGACGTTGAGATCGCGGAGTTCGCCATTGCGTTCAATTTGCAACGAGAGGCGATCGCCCACCGCCCTTTCAGCAATGCGATCCTGTACCTTCGTCGGATCGCTCACAGGTTCCCCTGCAATTTGCGTGATCACATCCCCTTCTTGGAGGCCCGCTTGTTGGGCCGGGGAATTGGGAATCACCCGCAGAATAATCACCCCTGTTTCCGTGGCAATCTCTAACCCCCCTTGGGTGCGGGCCAATTCCCGCAATTCCGGTGTGAGGGGAGCCATTTGGATACCCAAGAAAGCATGATCCGCCCGACCCGTCGCAATCAATTGATCTGCAATTTGCTTGGCTTGGTTAATGGGAATGGCAAAGCCCAACCCTTGGGCATTGCGGATGATCGCCGTATTAATGCCAATCACCTCCCCCTCACTATTGAGCAACGGGCCGCCGGAATTGCCCGGATTAATCGCCGCATCGGTTTGAATAAAATTCACCCGTTTATCCGGAACCCCCACCTGGGAACTACTGCGGCCTGTGCCGCTAATAATCCCCGTTGTCACCGTGTTATCTAAGCCTAAGGGGTTGCCAATGGCGATCGCCCATTCCCCCGATTGCAACCGTTCCGAATCCCCAAAAGCCACCGTCGGCAAGTCCGTCGCCTCAATCTTCACCACCGCCACATCCGTAACGGGATCCGTCCCCACCACTTCCCCCGTAAACGTCCGCCCATCTTTAAGCGTTACCTGTACCTGATCCGCCCCCTCAATCACATGGGCATTGGTGAGAATTGTTCCGTCAGTGGTGGTAATGAAGCCGGAACCGGAACCCTGTTGCACCTGTTCATTGGGCAACTCCGGCACAAACTGACGGAAAAAGGGGTTATTAAATTGGGGCGGCACTTGGGTTTGTACTGTGCGCGTTGCATCAATGCGCACCACCGCATCCCCGGTACGTTGCACCACCGCAGCAACAAAATTTTTCGGATCTTCTGGGGGGGCAATGGGGTTGAGGGTAGCCGTCGAAGTTCCCTGCGATACCCCACGGCTGTGGATGTTGTTATAGAGATAATGCCCCCCTAAAGCGAGGCCCGCCCCCATGGCCAGTAACGAGAGATGTTTCGCGAATTGACTCCAAGCAGAGGGATGGCGGGCAGGTTGGGTGACGGCGGCTTGGTCTGTGGGGGTTAAGGATGAGGTCATGGTGGTTTGATCCAGGTAAACAATAGAGCAGTGGAGAAGTGGGATAAAAAAAAGAGGGGGAACGCCTCCCCCCTCCTATGGGTGTTGTTATGATGTCCAAGGTCAGTCGTGAACTGTAACGGTGGGAGGGTGTGAGAGGTTGTGTTCAGTTCACGTAATCCCTACTTGTCTTTAATGTAGGAGGGGGATATCACAGAGCCGTCACAGGCGTATGAAGAGTTTTTGACGCAACTCGGATCAAGCCTAGAAACCGGGTTTCTTGCATCTGCTCATTCTGTCCTAGCCTCCTCACAGAAACTCGGTTTCTGTTTACCCAGCCTAGAAACCGGGTTTCTTGCATCTGCTCATTCTGCCCTAGCCTCCTCACAGAAACTCGGTTTCTGTTTACCCAGCCTAGAAACCGGGTTTCTTGCACCTGCTCATTCTGCCCTAGCCTCCTCACAGAAACCCGGTTTCTGTTTACTCAGCATTTAATCTGTTTCTCCACTTTCGAGAATCGATATAACCCCCTTGGTTAATACTTTAGTATTTAAATATTAGTTTTGTAGGGCAATTTTTTGGTTAATTTGTATTAGTAAATTTGACCCATTTATCAAGGGCTGTAAACTTATTTTTCCCCACAGATTGAAACAGTGGACGTAAGGGAAAACCCCGATGTAGGATGGCCTAAACTGCCAAGCCTGTCCCTATGGAATCTTTGTCCTACCTCTATTACAGCTTAGTGTTTGAGGCTGACACCGATCCCCCCTGCGGTGCGATTTCGCTGCCCAATTTTCTCCGCTCTGCACAGTTGCGCCTCGCTTCAATGGCGTGGCTGTTGTTGGCCATTGGCTTGTTTAGTTTGAGCTTGCAGAATATGGCCTTGGCTTTAAAGACGGGCGATCGCGGCTCTGAAGTAGAAACCCTACAAACCACGCTGAAAACCAAAGGCTACTTCAACGGCCCGATCACCGGCTATTACGGTCCGATTACCGCCGAAGCCGTCCAACAATTCCAACAGGTCAATCAACTCGATGCCGATGGCATTGCCGGCCCCGCCACCCAAGCCAGTCTCTACGGAGGGGAAGCCGCCAAAAATACGATCAACACCCCCCTCAACCCGGAGAGCGAAGGCCTGCTCAAATATGGCCAAAACAATAGCCAGGTGCGCCAAATCCAAGAACAGTTACAACAACTGGGTTACTTCCAAGGCCCCACCAGCGGCTACTACGGAACCCTCACCGAAACTGCTGTTAAAGCTTTTCAACAGGCCAATGGCTTAACCGCTGATGGCGTGGTGGGGCCTGAAACCCGTCGTCAGATTGCAGCGGGGGGCCAAGGAGAAACTCCGGCGGCCCAAGCCGCCAATGCTGCCGAAACCGCCAACCCTGAAGCCAATTCCCCTTTTCAAATGGAGGGGTTTACCACCGGAGGCAGTGGTTTAGAGGAAGCCCTAGCCCCGACGACTACCCTTAAGCCTCAACCCCCTGGCCCCGATGCTGATTGGGAGGCAGCCACCCGACCCCAGACCATTTCGAGCCAAGCGGCCATTGCCACCCCCTTTGCTCGTGCGAGTCAGCGGTTCATTGCTCAAATGGCCGAGGAACAGCCCAATATTGGCCTAGCGGTGTCCTTTAGTAACGGCAGCCAACGGTTTACCGCTGATACCGTTCCCCCGAACCGAGCCACCCCCGCCACATTCCGGCAAACCTCCTTTACCGGAGAACCCCAAACCTTTAACGCCACGGCTCCCAGCCGTGAGATGGCCCACCGTAAAACCATCTATGGCGATATTGCCCCGAAATCGATTGTCCACTCGGGCCAGGGGCTATTTTTCGCTCAAAACATGATGTATAACCACAGCATCACGGTTTACGATCGCAACTATAACCTCGTGAAAACCATTGCTGATACTGTTGATCTGCAAAAATATGGCTATCCCCAATATGCGGGGATCTATCGCGGCTCCCCCGTGGAGGCGAGTTTTTCCCACAGTGGCCAATATGCTTGGGTGTCGAATTATCAAATGTATGGGACGGGGTTTAATCATCCTGGTAGCGATCAATGTACCCCCACCCAAGGGACAGATAGCAGTTTTCTCTATCGCATCAATACCCAAAACTTTGCCATTGAGCAGGTGATTCGCGTCGGCTCGGTGCCGAAATTTGTGGCCACGACCCCGGACGATCGCTATGTATTGGTGACAAACTGGTGTACTGATGATCTGAGTGTCGTGGATGTGAACCAAGGGCGGGAAATTAAGCGGGTGAAGTTGGGCCGTTATCCCCGGGGGATTGTTGTCGATGCCCGTTCAGAAACCGCCTATATTGCGGTGATGGGTTCCCAACATATTGCCAAGGTGAATTTAGGGACGTTTGAGGTGGGTTGGATTCGGGATGTGGGGCGATCGCCCCGTCACCTCAACCTAGATCCCACAGGCCGCTACCTCTACAGCAGTCTCAACGGGGAAAGCCAAGTCGCTAAAATCGATCTGGCCAGCGGTAAAGTCATCGCCAAGGCCAGAACCGGCAACGCTCCCCGCAGCATGATCCTTTCCGAAACCGGGGAATTCCTCTATGTCGTCAATTACCACTCCAACACGATGACGAAGGTGCGCACCGCCACGATGGACGTGATGCAAACCGTGAGCGTCAATGATAAACCCATTGGCATTACCTACGATGCGGAGCGGGGTGAGGTGTGGGTGTCCTGCTATTCCGGTAGCATTATGATTTTTTCGGCTTAGATGACTGAGGAGGGGCCGTTAATTGCGGCGTTAAAAGCGGCGGCCCGGTGGGATCATGCCCCCTTTTATACCCCTGGCCATCGGCGCGGTGTGGGGCTACCAGCAGGATTAAAACCGCTGTTGGGAACAGCAGCGGCCTATGATTTTCCAGAGTTGCCCACGATTGGTAATTTAGCGGGGGAGGAGGGGGCGATTGCTTCTGCTCAAGCCTTAGCAGCCCAAACCTTTGGAGCCGATCGCACCTGGTTTTTGGTCAATGGCTCCAGTGGCGGCCTGTTGGCGGCGATTTTGGCCACCTGTGGCGAGGGGGGCAAAATCATCCTGCCCCGCAATGTCCACAGTTCAATTATTAACGGGCTAATTTTGGCGGGGGCTTGGCCGGTGTTTATTCATCCGGTCTATGGGGCGGAGCAGGATTTAGCCTATGGGATCACGGCGGCGGCGGTGGCGGCAGCCCTCGCCATCCATCCCGATGCGCGGGCGGTGTTGGTGGTTTATCCCACCTACCACGGCATTTGTACGGATTTAGCCGCCATTGCCCAGGTTGCCCATGGCCAGGGCATCCCGTTATTAGTCGATGAAGCCCACGGCCCCCATTTTGGTTTTCACCCCGATCTCCCCCCCTCAGCCCTGAGTTTGGGGGCGGATTTGGTGGTGCAGTCTACCCATAAGGTGTTAGGGGCGTTGAGTCAAGCAGCAATGCTCCATGGCCAGGGCGATCGCCTCCCTTGGCAGCGGGTGGCGCAATGTCTGGCCATGGTGCAATCCACTAGCCCCAACTCGCTCCTCTTAGCCTCCCTGGATGGAGCGCGGCAGCAGATGGCCGAAGAGGGTTCAATGCTCATGGCCAAAACCCTAAAACTGGCTCGATGGGCGGCGGGGGAATTGGCCCAAATTCCCAACGTGACACTTCTTGAACCCCCAGCCATCCCTGAGCCAGGCTTTAGCTCTCTTGATCCCACCCGCTTAACGGTATTTGTGGCAGGATTGGGGCGGGATGGGTTTGATTTAGATGAGGAGTTAATGGCGCGGGGCGTGATGGCGGAATTGCCCCTAGAGCGGCATTTAATGTTTATCGTCACGTTGGGGAGTCGGCGGGAGGATTTGCAACGATTAATTCAAGTGTTTCAAGCCTTAAGCACAGAAGCCACGGGAACCTTGCCCATTCTCCCCCCCCAACCGTTGCCTCCCTTACCCCCCCTGATCCTTTCCCCCCGTGCCGCCAGTTTTGCCCCCCGGCGGGCGTTTCCCCTTGCCGAAGCCCTGGGCAAAGCCAGCGGCGCGTTAATCTGTGCCTACCCGCCGGGGATTCCGGTGTTAATGCCGGGGGAAATGATTACAGAGGAGGCGATCGCCTATCTGCAAACCCTCAAACATTTAGGGGCGCAACTATTGGGATTAAGCGATCCAACCTTGCAAACCCTAGAGGCGATCACCCCTCAACCCTCCCGGTAGGCGCGGATCATCGCTTGGGTTCCCTGCTCCAAACCCCCCAACGCCGCCACATCCTGAAATAACTGATCCGCATAGAGCGTTCCCGGTAACTCCTGGGCATGGGCCGCCGCAATCTCCTTCACCAAACGTAAATCTTTTAAAATATGCTTCACCATAAACCCCGGCGCAAAATCCCCTTGGGCCACCTTCATCCCCAAATTCCCCAACGCCCAAGAAGCCGCTGCCCCCTGATTGCACACATCCACCACCAACTGCGGATCAATCCCCTGCGCTTCAGCTAACAACATCGCCTCACAAATCCCGATCAAATTCATCGACACCAAAATTTGATTGCACATCTTCACCCCTTGACCACTGCCCACCGGGCCACAATGGGTGATGGTTTTGCCCATCGCCCCTAAATAAGGGGAAGCTGCCTCAAAATCCGCCGCACTGCCCCCCACCATAATCGTTAATGTCCCCTGTTTCGCCCCCATATCCCCCCCCGAAACCGGCGCATCGAGGAAACGCAAACCCTGAGCCGCTAACGTTGCACCCAGATCCCGTGCCGCTGCCGAGCCAATCGTGCTGGTATCGATGATCAGCGTTCCCGGTGTAACCAAAGGAGCCACCTGCTCAATCAAAACCGCTTCCACATCCGGCACATCCCCCAAACAGGTGATCACCACCCCGGCATTTTCGACAGCGGCGGCTAGAGTGGGGGCGAGGGTGACTCCGGCGGCGGCGGAAATTGCCTCCCCTGGCCGTCCGGGTGTGCGATTCCAACCTTGGACGGCATAACCGGCTTTGGCCAAGTTGGCCGCCATATACCCCCCCATTACCCCCAAACCTAAAAATGCAACGGATTGAGCCATAGCTGTGATTCTCCACCTCTTCAGGGCCATTTTGCCATTTTCTGCCAGCAACGCGAGGAGGAGTTCTCGATAATCCTCAGACTGAAAACCCTGAAAATCAAACTTGCGGGTTAATCTAGAGGCAGAAATTTTGTTGTCTAGATAATTTTATGAACACGCAAGCTGCATTGATCGCCCTGTTAATATCCAGTAGTTTTTCCTCGGCAACCTTGGCCGAAACCCTGACACAACCAGCGCCCAGCCTGACCCTCGCGGCGGTGAGTGCCACTGATCCCAACTGTCGCCAAACCAATCGCACCGTGGATGTCCTGTCTGAGGCTTCGGTATCGGCAACCAGTCAAACTCTGGCAACGTTGGCCCCAGAAACGAAGGTGAAAATTACCGGCGTAGGGAGTAATGGCTGGGTTCCTATTAGTGAGCCGGTGGCGGGGTTTGTGATCGCCCGTCACCTCACCCTCTGTACGCCCATTGCCACCCGGCCCACCTTTACCCAACACCCAACCCTGACTAATCTCACTGCTGGGATGTGTCGTCAGGCCAATTTAGAATTGGCGGTGCGCCCCCGGCCAGCGGTGGGGGCAGAGCCGCGTGTGGGGGGTTTAAATCAGGGCATGAAGATGACGTTGACAGGGGAAACTGTCATGGATGCGGAAAGTCGCCTCTGGTTACGGATTTCTGTGCCTTTTGCCGGTTGGATTTCGGGGGGCCAAGAGGGCGGCACGAATGTTTCTTTGTGTTCCTAGGTTCTTTGGGAAGCAAAGAGGATAGAGAAGAGAGGAGAGAGTGGAATTGAGATTTTCTTCTCACTTCTCACTTCTCACTCCTCAATCCTTCCCTCCCCAAAGGGGGTAATTATGCTTTACTGGAGGGTGGCCCTTCTTATCCTGCGATCGCCGTACCATGCAAGGTTTTCTCAAACGCACTTTAGCCCTGAGTACGATCCTGGTTTTTCCCCTGATTAGCCTGGATGCCACAGCCCGAACCCCCTCCCGCTATCGTCGGGAATATCAATCCTTGGAATTCCAACAATGTGCGGCGGATCTGATTCGTGTTGGGTTAGGGGTGGAGCAGACGAAAGCCGCCTGTGCCATGGCGTTGGAGCCGACGGATCTTTCTAACTGTGTGGTGGGCATTGATACGCTCACGCCGGTATCGGCTCAAAATGCCCTGTATTCCTGCTTCCGGGTGCGGCGGCCGGTGGAGTTGGCGCAATGTGTGGTGGATATTCATCGTGATGTGCTTGTGCCGAAACTGACGGAGGGGACAACCCTCGATGAAGTGGCATTATCCACCCTCGATCACTGTCGCCGTAGCCTCTTGCCCCTGCGCTATTCCGCTTGTGTAGTGGGGTTGAGTGGCCAATTGACGTTGGAGCCGCAAAATGCGATCGCCACCTGTATTAATGCAGAAGATTTTCCCCGTGAAATCTACACTCCTGCCCCCAATAGCACCCTTGGCACAGATCTGTAAACGGGTCTTACTCTGGGGATTGTTCCCCTTCCTCCTGATGGGGGGAGGGTTAACGGCCTGTGCGGGTGATCCGACCGCTCAACGCTGGTTTGCCCCCGATCCCCAACTATTAGAGGAGCCAGCCCCACCCACCCCAACACCCCGCCCGCGTCCAGAACCTAGCCCAGAACCTAGCCCAGAACCTAGCCCAGAACCTAGCCCGGAACCCACCCCTAGCCCCGCAGCAACCTCAGAACTCGGCCCTTGGGCCCAGGATTTAATCACGTTGGGGACGATCCCGGCGGATCTGGCCTTGAATGAAACCATTCCCCGCCGTACCTTTGCCCGCTGGCTGTTTGAAACCTATAACCGTTTTTATGTAGACCGCCCCACCCAGCAGATTCGCCCCGCTGCGGCGGTGAGTACACCCTTATTTAGTGATGTGCCGGTAACTCATCCAGATTTCCCGATGATTCAGGGGTTAGCAGAGGCGGGGGTGATTCCTTCACGGCTCAATGGGGGGACGCAAACGCTATTTCAACCTGATGCCCCCTTGACGCGGGAAATGTTGATTCAATGGAAAGTGCCTTTAGACCGGCGGGGTACATTGCCGGAGGGAACTTTGGCAGCGGTGGAGCAAACTTGGGGCTTTCAGGATCGGGATCAAATTGATCCCCAGACCTTCGCGCCGTTGTTGGTGGATTATGACAATGGCGATCGCGCCAATTTGCGCCGCGCCTTTGGTTATACGAAATTATTCCAACCCAAACGCCCTGTCACCCAAGGGGAAGCAGCGGCAGCCCTCTGGTTTTTTGGCTTCCAAGGGGAGGGAATGACGGCGGCAGAGGCGATCCGCCCTAATGCTCCCGCCAACTCCACGGAAGCCCCTCCCAGTAATTGAGCAAATCCCGCCCCAAATCGCGCTACACTAGGGGTCTAGTTTTATCATGCTCAAAATCTCCCATGCCTCCCCGTTGGCCCCGTAAACCCGATCGTCAAACCGATCCTGAATACCGCCGCCTTGATGATCGGATGACCTTTGCTGTCCATGTGGCGGGATTTTTAGCCAGCAACTCCGGCCTGTGGTTTTTCTATGAACTGCGCCAAGCGGCTTGGCCTTGGGCAAAATGGGTGACAGGGGTTTGGGCTTTAGTGTTATTAGCCCATTTGATTTATATTGCGGCGATCGCCGATTACTCCCTCAACTCCGATGCCTAACTCCAACCCCACCGCCGAAATCGAAGCCCTGGCCAGTGTCATCGGCGGCGCGGCCTATATCGACATTGCCAAATGGCATCTTTATCTCAACGATGCCAAACTCCATGCCACCGTTGCCCAACAGCTTTATCCGCTCTTACTCAAGGGGCCCGTGAAGGAGGAGCAAGTCACCGATATTTTGGCCAAAATCCCCGTCAAAATCGGTGGTGGCCAGCGGGAAATTCCCCTCTTGGATTTGTTGCCCGTCCATTGTCAGGTGGATTTGATGGATGCTTTGGAAGAATATCAAGCCAAGTTATAGGCAGAATTGCGTCGGATTTAAAATGTTGTCAAGCTCGGATCAACGCGGGGGCCGTCCTCTCCCAATCATGCAAGTTAAACACCATAGGGGAATGGGCCGATGAGCGATCGCACCTTGTCTGAACTCTCAAAAGAAGAACTCATCCAAGAAGTAGAGCGGCTCAGGCAAGAATCAGAGCATCTCAACAAAGTTAAGCTGGCCTTTGATGCCCAGGATCAACTGGTGCGATCGCTCGTTTCCATGGGCAGAGCCGCCACAGGTCGCCTGATGCTGCGCTCCATGCTCCTGCAAACGATCAAAGTTTCCGTCAAACTCACATCCGCTGAAGAAAGTAGCCTCTTCCTCCTCGATGGGAACGGTGCTGTCACCGAAAGCATCCTCGCACGGGGGGCAACCATCCGTGAACAGCGAGACGATCTGATTGGTAAAGTCCTCAACGATGGCCTTGCCGGTTGGGTCGTCCGCCATCGCCAAACGGGCCGCATCGACGACACCCGCACCGATGAACGGTGGATGACCCTCCCCAACCAACCCTACATCGTCGGCTCCGCCCTCTGCGTCCCCATCCTGCGGGGTAAAGTCCTCCTTGGCATCCTCACTCTCACCCACCCCGAACCCCAACATTTCACCCCCGCCCTCGCGGAATTAATGGAAATGTGCGCCACCCAAATGGCCCTAGCCCTGGACAATGCCCGGCTCTATATGTTGGAGCATCAAAAGCAGGAGAACAAAGGCGGCAATGAGCAAAACCCAGAGGATGAAGGCAAAGACCTCTCCCAAACGGGAATTTTCATCATTGCCGACAGTGGTAAGTTCCTCTACGCCAACCCCAGAGTAGCCCAGATTTTCGGCTATGAGTTTGGGGAGTTGGTGATTTTAGAATCAATTTTAAAGTTGGTGGCAACGGTAAACTATCACCAAGTTGCCGAACAGATGCAGCAATGTTTCCAAGGGTTTAACCCCGTGTTAGCCTGCCAATTCCAAGGCCAGCGCAAGGATCGCCGCCTCGTCAGCGTGGAAGCCTACGGCACGCGCACGAAGTTCTATGGGAAGTATGTGATTATTGGGGTTTTGAGTTTGGCGTAAGGGCGATCGCATTTCTCAAAGTCACGCAAAAAACACCGCTTAAAAAAGGGAGCTATTGGATAATGCCCTGCTCTTTAGCAAGGGCATCGTTGAGAACAGAAAGCGATAGGCGCAAGGATGGTAAATTCCAAATATTTGATAATGGGTTTTATTAGTACCTTTTCAATATCGTCCTTTAGCGGTGCTAGCCACTCGTCTTTATGGTGTTTAATAATCAGGATGAGACGAAAACTCGTTTTTTCAAGATCTATATTATTGAAGAATTCAGGATTTTCAGTGAATGGATCATGACGCTTTGATTTAATCGCAATACACAAAAAGAGCGTATTAAAAAGCTTTTCTTTGATTTCTTGAATGAAATGATCAAAATTTGGCTGAGTCGTGGGTTTTGGTGAACTGGATTTTGCTTCAATAATCCACACCATGGGCTGATCTTTTTTGTTGACACGATAGAGCAAAAATTCAGCTATTTTGACATCTTTTTGAATCTTTTTGTAGATTTTACTTTTTTCAATATGGAAGCAGTAACCCTCTGGATAGGGGCCAAAAGTCATGCCAGATTCAATGATCGGTTCTGTGGTCATTCTAGGACAAGTTTCACTTCTTCTCGGTAGAGGCGGATCGATTCGTCAATAATGGGATTCGTGGGTAAGCCCTCCCTTAAGTTGGCAATATCCCACTGCTCACCGCTGCTAGACTCGTCAGCAGAAAGGATCACAATGGATAGATTTTGCCGCTGCTGGGCCGCAAGATATAGTTTTTTGATCACAAAGTAGGAGTGACTCGCAAGAAAAAATTGAATACCGACTTCTGCCAACATGACAATAATATCAAGGAATTGAGAAATTGCGATGGGATGTAATGCTGATTCTGGTTCATCGATAAAGACAATCGATTGGGGATCAAGATAACGATTGCCCAGCAGAGTATCTAAGATGGCAATTTTCTTAATGCCTTCTGCGGTGACACCAATGGCAAATTTTTGATTCCCTTTTTTAAATTGCCAACGTCCTGATTTTTGATCATACTCCACTCTGCCATCAAGCATATCTTTAAGTTGGGCGCGGGAATGAGCAAATTCTTGATAATTTTTGCCTCTCATTCTAGGTTGTTGCAGAGCGCGGGCTAGGTCTAAATAGGTATCATCAAATCCAAAGGTTTTATAGATGTCACGGGATTGTAAAATATTTTGATGTAGGGATAAAACTTCCTTAGTAGGTAAATAAATCGAGTTACTGTTGCGGCTAGGGATGTGATTTTCTAATTTAGAAATATTTCTGGTGGTATCTTTGCCAAATTCATAGAAAAATAGGCAATCATCAAGACAGAATTTAAACCGTAAAGGAAGATCAGCCCCTTTGCTCACTAAATCACCAATTTTTTCAGCTTCAAATGTCCAATACAGCTTATCGGCTAAAATTTCCGCTGCGGTGCGAGGCTCGTGACCTCGCTGGTAGGCTTCGACAGTTCGCATGGCACTGTAGAGGGATTTTAGCAAGATGGTTTTGCCCGTGCCGTTGCGACCAATGATCAGGTTGATCTGGCCGAGATTGTTACATTCAAGTTGATGAATGGGGCCAAAGTTTCTGAGTTCAATATTGTTTAACATCGATGATCCTCAAAGGCTTGGCGACTCAGTTTTATTGGGTCTTCAGAAAATTTGGGAAAGTTGACTCGACTGGATACCAGAAATTTTACAACTTTTACCGATTCAGATCTAATGATAGCCTACTGCCAAGAGCAATTCTCATTTTAGAACGTATGTCCTAGATTCATGAAATTCTGAAGCTTTCGATCCCGATTCTTTGGACAGCAGAATGGGAGTTTCGGGCGATTAAAGTGTTCAAAAACAAGTGCTTCAGCGAAGACCATGCTCATAATGAGAATTGCTGCACTGCCAAACCCCGTGAGGCCGGCGCAACCCCTAGCCTCCCTTTTTTGCAAGGTAGGTTAGAAAATAAGCTAGACTAACACAACCCATCCCTGGGGATCGGGTGTAGCGACTAGCGCCGGGATGTTTGGCCTCAACCCAACCGCCACGGGTCAAACCTGGGGCGATCGCCCTCCTCTCTATGGTCTCATCAAACGAAACTTACTCTACATTTAGTGTTTTTTTCTAAAAAATGCGTTGTAAACGCCAGATATAGCGTAGGATTAAAATCCGCATTGCTATCGAGGGAGTTGACGCATCATGAATCACCTACAAGAATGGGCCGCTAGTGGGGTTGATGCTGAATTAACGGGACTAAATGTCCGTCCCCTCGCGGGTAGCAGTTCCTACGATTATCTCCTGTATGCGGAAACGCTGCCCCGCCGCAATGATGGCCGACTGCGCGATCGCATCCTCAGCCGCTATCAACACATTGAGGAAGGGGGCTGGTGGTGTTCGGGGATTGACCTACTCACGGGGAAAGAGGATCTATGGGGCTGTTTTAAACCCGTTGCGCCTCGGAAAACGGCGGATCAGCGCAAGGTGATTAAATATGAACATCCCCCCCAAGCGGAAACCGGCGTATTTGCGCTGCGGGTTCCCCATCGCCTCGCCGAAGGGATCGCCCAGCGCTATGATCAGCCCTACGATCCCCCCTCCCAGGACGCTGTTGGCGTAGCCTCTCCAACGGAGAATGGTTTTTGGCAATGGTTGGCGGCTCATCCGGAAATTCCCCTCTGTTTAACCGAAGGGGCCAAAAAAGCGGGGGCCTTGCTCACCGCTGGGTTTGCGGCCATTGCCCTGCCGGGGGTGAATGGCGGCTATCGCACGCCCCGCAATGCAGCGGGGGAACGGATCGGGCGATCGCGCCTCATTCCCCAACTCGCCCATTTAGCCCAAAATCGCCCCATCTACATCGTTTTCGACCAAGACCGCAAACCGAAAACGATCCAAGCGGTGAATGGGGCGATTCGCCAAACCGCCTATCTATTGCGGCAACAAAATTGTGAGGTGCGGGTGGTGACTTGGGATCATCATCAGGGTAAAGGGGTGGATGATTTGATTGCCCAAGGGGGGATCGCCGCTTTTGAGGCCGCCTATGGCCAAGCTTTGCCCTTTGAAAGTTGGAAGGCGACGACGTTCACCCAACTCACATACCCCGCCCAGATTACCCTGAATGATCGCTATCTGCCCCCCCTGGCCATCCCCCCCGAAGCGCGGCTGATCGGCTTGAAATCCCCCAAGGGGACGGGGAAAACCCAGCTTTTGGAAAGGATTGTCAAGGAGGCGATCGCCCAACAAAAATGGGTACTGGTGATCGGTCATCGGGTGCGCCTCGTCGAAGCCCTCTGTCAACGGTTCGGCCTCCAATACAGTGGGGTAGTGGGTAGTGGGGTAGTGGGTAGTGGGGTAGTGGGTAGTGGGGTAGTGGGTAGTGGGGTAGTGGGTAGTGGGGTAGTGGTTAGTGGGGTAGTGGGTAGTGGGGTAGTGGGTAGTGGGGTAGTGGGTAGTGGGGTAGTGGATAGCAAGAAAACCCAACTAACCCCTAACCCCTCATCACTAACCCCTAACCTCGGTTATGGCCTTTGTATTGATTCCCTCCACCCCAACGCCAGAGCCAGCTTTAACGCCGCCGATTGGCGCGATGGTGTGGTGATCCTTGATGAAGTGGAGCAAGTCCTCTGGCATGGCCTCAACTCCAGCACCTGCCAAGGCAACCGCGTCGCGATTTTAAAATCTCTCAAAACCTTGATGCAGAACGTGTTAGGGGGTCAGGGTCAAGTTTATGTGGCGGATGCGGATCTTAGTGATGTGTCTCTGGATTACCTGATGGCCCTAGCGGGGGTGGAACTGACCCCCTGGATTGTCGAAAACCATTGGCAACCCACCACGGAAGCCTGGCAAGTCCACCATTACCCCGACCCCAACCCCGATCGCCTCCTGGGGGATTTAGAGGAACATATCCGCCATGGGGGCCGGCCTTTTGTCTGCCTTTCGGCCCAAAAGGTGAAAAGTCAATGGGGAACGTCCAACTTGGAGTCTTATTTACGGCAACAGTTCCCGGATTTGAACATTCTTCGCCTTGATTCTGAATCCTTGGCCGATGCCACCCATCCAGCGGCAACGGCTATGGGGGATCTCGATCAGGTGCTGGCTCAATATGATGTGGTGTTGACTAGCCCCTGTTTAGAAACGGGGGTGAGTATTGATTTGCGGGGACATTTTACGTCGGTGTGGGCGATCGCCCAAGGCGTGCAGGCGGAAAACTCCGTCCGTCAGGCCCTGAGCCGGGTGCGGGAAAATTTGCCCCGTTATCTTTGGGTGGCTCCCTTTGGGTTTAATACCGTTGGCAATGGTTCCACCTCCATTGCCTCATTGCTGGATTCGGGCCAACGGCTTACCCAGGTGAATATTCGCCTCCTGCAACAGTCGGATCTGATGACGTTGGATGATGTGGAAACGGGATTTCAGGCGGAATCGCTGCTCTGTTGGGCGCAATTCGCGGTGCGGGTCAATGCGGCCATGGCTCACTATCGGGATCAAGTCTTACTCGGCCTGCAACGGGAGGGCCATCACATCCTCCCCATGGCGGAGGCGGTAGCCCTCGCTCCCTCTGTTGAGGTGGAGGAATCTCCTTCCTTAGGGGCGGCCATTGCAGAGGTGCGCGATCGCAACTATAGCGAGGAATGTGAGGCGATCGCCGCCGCCGCTGATCTCACAGAAGCGGACTACAAACCCCTCAAAAAACAACTGGTCAAAACCCCCGAACAACGCCGCCAAGTCCGCAAGTATGATCTAGCCCAACGGTACGGCCTAACCGTTACGCCGGAATTGGTGGAGCGAGATGATCAGGATTGGTATCCGCAACTGCGCTTGCATTATTACTTGACCGTAGGCCGCGCCCATCTCACGGAACGGGATGCTCAGTTAGCCCAAGCGATGATTTTGCAGGGGGATGGGGCAATTTTTGCCCCGGATTTTAACCGCTCGCAATTGGGGGCGAAAATTGGGGTGTTGGATCTGTTGGGGATTGGGCGGTTACTGGCTCAAGGCGATCGCTTATTACGCAATACGGATCCGGATTTGGTGGCGATGCAGGGGGTGGCGATCGCCAACCGCACCTTTATTAAAGCCGCCCTCGGCATTGGCATCCCCAAAAATGCCAGCCCGATTTTAATTATCCGCCGCTGTTTAGAAAAATTGGGCTATGGCGTGAATTGTGTCAAATGCGAGGGGGTGTTAATCCCTGGCAAAACCAAACGCAGCCGCACCAAACGCATCCGGGTTTACCAAATTGCAGCCCCCCAAGATAGCCGAGGTGCAGTCTTCACCACCTGGTTACAACGGGATACAGTACCCCCAGAAGGGATCAGCGGGGAAGCCCAGAGCCAAAATGATGGCGTGATTGATCTCCCTCAACCCTATGAACAATTAAGCCTGTTTGCTTAGAGCGATCCTCCTCTCGTGATCACTGGCATAGCAATCCTCAAAAAACTCTGATTTTTGTTAAATTATAGGAATTTTGGAGCCATGGGGTACAGAGATGCCCCTCAATCCCCTGTGGAGATGCACCTTCGGCGCAAAAAAGGGGAAGTAAAGTTCCCATGAATCGCGAAAACGCTATAATTATAAAAGCTTATGGCTTCTTGCGTTTGTAGTATCTGGGTAGGCTATGGAAGATTTTGCTGTTGTATGCTTGGAAAGAAAAAAAGACGCTGAAGTTTTACTGAAGCTAAAAGATCACAATATAGCAGCTTTACATTTAGGAGGCATCAGTATTGAGTGTCGTCTCAAGGCATTGCTCACTGTCTATCATCAAATTAGTGAATGGAATCAAAAGAGTCGTAGAGAAAAAGACTCTATGTTTGATCAGCAGATAAAAAATCCAGAACATGGTTTAATAACAGCCCTACGCCATATGCCACACTTATACCAATTAGCAAAGTCTAATAGACAATTCCTAGAGCATCTAAGCCGCATTAGTCACCCTCTCGGTGCAAGCAACGTTGATTATATCGGTTTACGGTATATAGCTCAGGCATCATCTGTTCAGCGAGATGAGTGGAAAAAGAGCTTTGACTATGTTCATGGTTGGCTAGAAAAGAATGAGGTGAATATATAATGAATGCCTCAACATTACGAAAAGAACTCAAAAATACATTCTCCAATAATTTTCAACTCGATGTTGGAGATGGTGGTTTTGTTTTGTTAACCATTATTTCAGAAAAGTTTAATGGAAAGAGTAGAGCAGAGCGATTGCAAGAGGTTGAACCCTTAATTCAAAAAGCTGGTTTATCCGCTGGTATCATTGAATTATACAATCCTGATGAAGCAGTCGAGCAGGGCATAGCACTATCAGATACAAACAATGATATTCCGACATCATGGCAAAAAGCTGTGGATATGTTAGCATCGGGCAAAACTTTTTCTGAAAAAAACAGTCATCGGATCAAGCGTGTCGTATTTTATTCTTATAAAGGGGGAGTTGGCAGAACTACGGCATTGATCCAAACTGCTTTTCAACTCATCCGTTCTGGCAAGCGAGTTGTTATTGTTGATATGGATGTTGAAGCACCTGGCTTACATACTTTACTCCCTGCTCAAAAAGTCACTTCAAAAGTAGGTTTAGTCGATTATTTATGGGAACGTCAAACTTGTTTTTTCAATGAAGATCATCAACCTCAAGTTGAGTTAGGAGGCGACAAAGGCATTATCTATAGCGTGACCGATTCACATTCTAAACGTCCTTTGTTTGTTGTACCTGCCGGAAATATTGGGCGGCGATATGTGCAGCGATTATCGCTGTTGACGACCACACACCTTTTTGATAAAACTGATGATCCATGGTTGCAGTTTGAGCGGGAACTTTGGGAGCAGTTTCAACCTGATATCATGCTGATTGACGCACGCACAGGACTTAATGAATGGGGCGGTTTCACGTTGTTAGGGCTGGCAGATGATATTTTTATCGTCTTATATCCTAGTGAACAAAATGCTGAAGGTGTTCGTTTTATTAAAAACACCTTAAATGAACTGAGTCGTGCTGATGTTAAATTAGTGTTATCTCCTGTTCCTGAAGGTATCATTGGTACTAATTTGGTTGAAAATATAAAAAAATCTTTAGCATTAACTAATGATCAACAACAAGAATTGATTCAAATTCCTTATCATCCGAATATCGCAGGTGTTACTCAATTTCCAGTTGAGACTGCTTTGCCTTACTATGCTCCCATTGCTAATTACTTACTAGAAAAAAGTAGTGTTTTAGAAGCTGACGCACTCATTACTACATCTAACCGTTTAAATTTAGTCAGATCTTTGTCCTTTTCAGAACGTGATGCTGCTAGTATTTTAGACAATGATTTTGATAAAATTTTTCAAAAGACAACTGATTTTGAGCGCTGCTTAGATGATGCTGTTTGGGTGATTCGAGGGCGAAAAGGGACAGGTAAGTCAACGCTCTACACCTTATTTACTCAGCATCGTCAAAATGCTGAAAAGTATGCGCGGGGTCGGCTAGAAAATATAACCCTATTGTCAGGCCATGGCAATAGTGATCAATTTAGACCTACAGGTGATGTTTTTGCTCAAATTCACCAAAAGCTTGATGAACATCAAAAAGATTGGTTATCGTTATGGCGGGCTTACGCTGTTATTCAGATTTATCGTTCAATTCCTGAATTCATGGAAATCTTAAAGCAGGCTAAATTTAAAAGTTTGCTGTCTCGATTAAAATACAACTTTTCTCTAGATCAGTACAATATTTGGGAAGCAAAACATACTCATAAGCTGGTTGAATTTGTCACAGATGAAGCTTTAAATTCCTGTTGTCGAGATGTTTTAAGTTACTATGATCAGTCATTGGGTAAACTTGCACGAAAAATCTGGTTACTTTATGATGATTTAGATCAGGATATTCAAGAAAATAGTCCTTGGCAACAAGCAGCCTTGGGTGGGCTGATGCGTCTAATTTATGATCTCAATAATCAAGGGTTATATCATATTCGCTTTAAAATATTTTTACGAGAAGATATCTGGAGTAATTTAATTTTTACGAATAAAAGTCACTTTGGTGAAGCCCGTACTTTGTTATTGCAGTGGGGAAAAATCGATTTTTTACGTTTAGCTTATCGTTTAGCGATTAGCGGGTCTATCGATTTTAAAATGCTTTCTAACCGCGTCTTACCTCTGGCAGATAATGAAATTGATGAAGCCCCTGAAGAAGCTTTACGTCAAGCATTAGCACCGTTATGGGGTTTGAAGGTTGAAAAGGGCAAAAATGCTTATGTGTCTCAATGGGTGTATTCCCGGTTAACTGATGCCAGTAACAACACTTATCCGCGTTCTTTAAATATTTTACTGAATACAGCCAGAGAGGTAGAATTAGCAGCATCAACCAAAAATATAGCTCACAATCGTTTATTAGGTTGGAACTCTTTAACTAAGGGTTTGGAAGCTGCTTCTCAGGAGCGGTGTGATGCGATCAAAAATGAGCATCCAGAATTTGAAGCATTTTTTAAGCGCATGAATGAATTAAGTTCTTTATTTAATAGAGAAGAGTTAGAGCCGCTATGTCGAGATATTATTGCTAATCAATCTCATTGGACTTTTGAAAGCTTCTTAAAAAGATTGCAGCAAATTGGCTTAATCGCTGAAAGAAGGAATAAAAAGCGTTATGGCTATGCTGTCGCTGATTTATATGTTTATGGGTTTGGGGTTAAGCGCAAACAGGGACAGCGAAAATAGTTATTTTTCATTTTTCAGTAATTGTTATGAAGCAAATATTTGTCCTCGTGCCATGGCTCTGCCGTGGCACGGGCTTACGGCGGCTCTGCCGCCAGGGTTAATGATGCTCAAATTTAGAGGCTGGGGGCGCGGCATAGGTGGGAAATAAGCGGGCCTGTAATGACATCACCACCACATACAAGACGGGAACCATAAACAGCGTTAAAAACGTGGCCACAAACATTCCGCCAAAAACCGCTGTTCCTAAAGATTGACGACTACCGGCCCCGGCTCCGGTGGCAATCACGAGGGGGAAAATTCCACAGAGGGTAGAGATGGCGGTCATTAAAATGGGCCGGAGTCGTTCCTGGGAGGCTTCAATGGTGGCATTGATCAGGGACATCCCTTCAGCCCGTAATTGGTTGGCAAATTCGACGATCAGGATCGAATTTTTACTGGCTAATCCGATCAACATCACTAGTCCAACCTGACAGTAAACATCATTAATTAAGCCCCGCGCTGATTGGGCTAATAATGCCCCCAAAATCGCTAAAGGAACAGCGAGCATGATGATAAAAGGGTCGAAAAAGTTTTCATACTGGGCTGCTAAAACCAAGAAAACAAACACTAACCCCAAGCCAAAGATCCAAGGAGCTTGCCCTCCGGATTCCACTTCTTCAGCGGATGTGCCAGACCATTCATAACCAAAGCCGGGGGGGAGAATTTGGGCGGCAATTTCGCTCATTTGGGTAATGGCCTCCCCTGAACTTTGCCCCGGAGCAGCGGAGCCGGTAATTTCAATGGAGCGGTGAAGGTTGAAATGGTTGATGGTTTGCGCTCCGGTGCTGGGCTGAACGTTGACGAGGCTGCCGACGGTAAATAGGCGGCCCGTTTGCGATCGCACATAAAACCGGTCTAAATCATCGGGATGGGCGCGAAAGTTCTGATCGGCTTGGACATAAACCCGGTAATTCCGTTGTCCTAGGGTAAAGTCGTTGACATATTGAGAAGCAACGGATGTTTGCAAGGTTTGCAATAGGTCATCAATTGGCACTTGCATTGCCTTCGCTGCACCGCGATTGATTTGAATATCTAGCTTGGGGGTACTGGCGGCAAAGGTGGTAAACACCTGTTGGAGGCCGGCGGTTTGGTTGGCTTGGCCAATCATCTGCCAAGCCGTTTGCATCAAGGTATTCAGGTCGTTCACCCCCCGCCGGTCTTGGAGTTGAAAGGCAAAACCCCCAAAGGTTCCCAAGCCTTGGATCGGGGGCAAATTGAGGGGCAAAACCCGCGCCTCGGTGATGGCCATGAATTTCGGAAACAGTTGGCCAATAATCGCCTGCACCGATTGCCCTGGCCCTTGCCGTTCTGCCCAGGGCTTAAGGGGGGCGAAAATAATCCCATTGTTGGCACTGCTGCCGGTGAAGCTAAACCCGGCAACGGCAAAGGTGGCTTCTACTTCGGGAATTTTCAACAATTCTGCTTCTACTTTGGAGACTACATCATTGGTGTAGTTGAGCGAAACCCCTTCAGGGGCTTGAATCAAGGTGACAAAATAGCCCTGATCTTCCTCCGGGAGAAACCCCGAAGGCACAAGGGTAAACATTACCCCCGTTGCGCCCAAGGCGACGATAAACACCCCCACGATCAGGAGCCGGAACCGCATCAGGGTGCGGAGCGATCGCCCATATTGCTGTTGGGAATTGTCCAGAACCCAGTTCACAACGTTAAAGAAGCCCCGCAGGATCCAGGGGGGGCGCTGGCCGGAGCGTAACAACAGGGCAGAAATGGCGGGGGTAAAGGTGAGGGCGAGGAATGTGGAAACGGCGATGGAAAAGGCAATGGTGAGGGCGAATTGACGATAGAGTGCGCCCGTGGAGCCGGGAAAAAAGGCCACGGGAATAAACACCGCCATTAACACCAAGGAGGTGGCCACTACAGCCCCGGTCAGTTCCCGCATCGAGGCGATCGCCGCCTCCATCGGTCGCATATTTTGGGTTTGGATCAGCCGAAAAATATTTTCGACAACAATAATGGCATCATCCACCACCATCCCCGTGGCGAGGGTCAAACCAAAGAGGGTGAGGGTATTGATGGAAAAGTCAAAGGCCCGCACAAAGATAAAGGTGCCGATTAACGAGGTGGGGATCGTCAGGGCTGGGATTAAGGTGGTGCGCCAATCCTGTAAAAAGACGAAGATGATCAAGACGACGAGGGCAATGGAGACAATCAGCGTATTCACCACCTCGGTCATCGAGGCTTCCACAAAAGCCGTCGTATCAAAGCCAATGGCATACTCCAAATCCGGCGGAAACTGCGCCGCCAAGCGGGCCATTTCCGCCTTCACCGCCGCCGCCACCTCTAAGGCATTACTCCCCGGCAATTGCGAAACCCCTAACCCCGCCGCCGTATTGCCCCGAAAATGGAGCGTTGTGCTGTAGTCCTGGGCCCCCAATTCCACCCGGCCCACCTCATCAAACTGCACAAGATTGCCATTCTCAGGATTCGTCGCCAACACCAATTTTTCAAACTCTTCCACCGACGTAAACCGGCTAAAGGCTTCGAGATCGAGTTGATACTGCTGTTGGCCATCATTAGGCGGTTGGCCCAAACGCCCCGCCCCCACCTGAACATTTTGCTCCCGCACGGCATTGACCACATCCTGAATCGTCAAGCCCCGACTGGCTAACCGCTGGGGATCCACCCAAAGGCGCATCGCATAACGGCGTTCCCCAAAAATCTCAATTCCCGCCACCCCCTTAATCCGCTTCAAAGCCTCCGCAATGTAGAGATCAGCATAGTTGCTCAAAAAGGCTGGATTATAGGTTCCTCCAGGGGAATAGAGGCCCAAAGCCATCAAAAAACCGCTGGATTGTTTGGTGACACTCACACCAGTACGCTGCACCACATCGGGGAGGCGGGCTTGAACCGTAGAAATGCGGTTTTGGATATCAATGGCGGCTAAATCAATTTTGCGATCGCCTTCAAACGTGACATTGATCGTGCTGTTGCCATTGTTACTACTGGAGGAAGAAATATAGCGAATCCCTTCAATGCCGTTAATTTCCTGCTCCAAAATATTCGTCACCGTATTTTCCACCACTTCGGCACTAGCTCCGGTGTAGTTGGCGCTGACTTGCACCTGGGGCGGCGCGATCTGCGGGTATTGGGCAATGGGTAGCGTCGGAATAATCACCGCACCGAGGAGGACGATAATCACCGCACAAACAATCGCCACTACCGGACGTTTAATGAAGGTTTCGGCGAACATAAGAGAAGTAGGGAGTGGGAAGTACGAAGTGGGGAGTGGGAAGTACGATAAATTTCTGTTTGCCTTTTGCCTTTTGCCTTTTGCCTTAAATTTAGGGGGCAGTGATCGAGGCATCGGGCATGGGCATGATCGGCGCACCGTCGGTGAGGTTGAGGATGCCGGAAACGACGATTTCCATGCCGGGTTCTAGACCGGAAATGATGTGGTAGCGATCGCCCTGTAAGCGTCCTAATGTGACGGGCCTTTGACGGGCAATGCGCTCTGTACCGGGGGGGACTTCATCCTCTGGCCCTGGAGCTTCCGCTACAAAGACAAAGGGTTCGCCGGCCATGCGGGTAATGGCGACGGTGGGGACTAAAATGCCGGGATCGGTGCGCCAAATTAGCCGCGCTCGCACAAACTGGCCATTGCGCAGGAATTCGCCGCCATTGGCAAAGGTGGCCTTGGCCAGGAGGGTTTGTTGGTTGGGGTTGACGTTGGGGTCAATAAAGCTAATTTGGCCGGTGTTGAGGATGTTGCCTTCTTCGGTGGTAAGTTCTACAACCTGGCCAATTTGCAACTCTGGCGCTTTTTCAATGGGGATCGAGACCCGCAGGTCGAGGATTTGGTTTTGGGTGAGGGTCGTGAGGGTATCGGTATCCCGCACCACATCCCCCGGATTAACCTTAATATCCCCCACCACACCGGCAAAGGGGGCGGTAATCACGGTTTCCGCCAATTCGATGGTGGCGCGGTTGGCGTTGGCTTGGGCGGCGTTGAGGCCGGCTTGGGCCTCCTGGACGGCGGCGCGGGCAGCGATGATTCGCTGTTCCATTGCTTTTAAATTGGCTTGGGCCACTTGGCGATCGCGCCCCACCTGATCCAACTGTTGGGCCGTAAACACCCCTTCTTTCACCAAAAATTCCACCCGTTTATAGTTTTCATTCTCTAACTCCACCTCCGCAATCAGGGCAATGCGATCGGCTTCGAGGGCCGCTAATTGCGATCGCGCATTACTCTCAAAGGCCCGGGCCGCGTTAATACTGGCAATCACACTGGCTAAATTGGCCTCAGCGCGATCGGGTTTCAATTCCGCAATCGGCGCACCGGCAGCGAGGCGATCGCCCGCCCGTACAAAAAGCCGCTGCACCCGCCCCGTCACCTCCGGCCGCACCTCCACCACCTGAGCCGCCTCCAAAGAGCCAACAAAATCCGTAGAGTCCACAATCGTGTCACGGGTCACAGTTTCCAACTGCACCGGCAACCCCTGGCCTTGGGGTTGACCCATCGCCGTGGGCATCGGTTTACGTCCTGCCCACCATCGCCAGCCGATGCCCAGGCCCGTGAGCAGGAGAGCAGCAGTAATGAGAGCGACCCAACGGATACCCCGCTGGGGAGGCGGTAGAGGCTGATGGGCCAGATCGGAATTGGTCATAAACAACACCCTAGGGGATGGACAAGTGGGAAATAGGGAGTGAGAAGTAGGAAGTGAGGAGTGAGGTCTAAATTTGCTCTTTCCCCTCTGCTTTTTCCTCTCTTCTAATCCTTAAAGGGGCGATTCGCGCTGCGGAAAAAACTATGATGTTAATTACGATACCGTACCGTATCTAAACCTCTCCGTCAATGACCCCAACCCCCCCCGGCCGCCCCCGTGATCCTGAACTGGATCAGTTTATTTTGCAGGCAACTCTAGATTTATTGGGGGAAGTGGGTTATGCCGGTTTGAGTATAGAGGCGATCGCCCAGCGGGCCGGTGTGGGCAAAACGACGATTTACCGCCGTTATCGCCATAAGGAAGAATTAATCGCCGTGGCGATCGAGCATCACCGCCCGGAGTTGGTGGTTCCTGATACCGGGGCGATCCGCAGCGATTTAGATCTCATGCATCAACATTTTGTCGAAACGGATCTCTCTCCCTTGGGGCGACAAACCCTCGCGATGATCATTAGTTTGGCCTCTTCGAGTCCCCAATTTGCCGAAATTTATTGGCAAAAATATATGCTACCCCGTCGTCGGGCCGTGTCGGTGATTTTCGATCGCGCCAAAGCACGGGGGGAACTGACCCAAGATCTCGATCTGGCGATGATCTGCGATTTAATGACAGGATTACTCTACCGTTTAATTTTGTTTCAGCCCGAAGATGAAGGCATTGAAGCATATATGCGCCGCGCCTTCGATTTTTTACTCCGGGATGCTTTGGTGGGTGAGGGCAGTACTCGTCACTAAAATATACTGAAAAAATGGAATCTCTCAATTTTTGGTAGGATCATCAGCAGTAAGTTTGCTCTAGCGGGAGAAGGATGATGATTGCACAGGTTCAATCGGCTGGAATGACGGTAGCAGAGTATCTGGCTTGGGAAGCCGAGCAACCCGCAAAGCATGAATATATTCAGGGTGAGGTGTATGCAATGACCGGCGCGACATTACCCCATAATGATATTGCTGTCAATTTAACGAGCTTACTGCGGCCTTTTTTACGGGACAAAGGTTGCAAAGTCAGAATGTCCGATGCCAAAGTTAAAGTTTCCGAACAAGGCCCCTATTTTTATCCCGATGTGGTGGTGAGTTGTGATCAGCGCGATCGCCACGCCATTGAAGCAATTTGTTATCCTTGCTTAATTGTTGAGGTGTTGTCACCCAGTACCGCAGCATTTGATTATTCTAAAAAGTTTCAATTTTATCGCCAAATTTCCACATTAACCGAGTATATTTTAATTGATGCCACGGAGGTAAAAATTGATCGTTATGCCAAAAATGCAGCGGGCAAGTGGGAGTTAACGGCTTATCCTGAGGAGGGAGCGGATGCCGAGTTAGAACTAAGCAGTATCAATTTTCGCTGTCCTCTGGGGTTGATTTATGAGGATGTTGAGTTGATGGGTGAGCCTTGAGGAGCGGCGATCGCCCCGTGGGCCGGTGTGGGCAAAAAGGTGATTGCTCACTATCACAGCTGATTCGGTGAATTCATATATCACATTTTAGCACTAGTGAGGTATAGTTCTCACCCTAAACTCCCTTCCCCAAGAGGGTGAGGACAATACATCAGACAGAAGGAGCATTTACCGATATCATAGAGGAGAAAAATTATGGCTCTTGACCGTTAACCCAATGTCCAACTTTGCCATTCGTGTGGAAAATCTGGGTAAAAAGTATCTGCTGAACCATCGGCCGGATCGCGATCACTATGCGTTACGGTATGCGATGGCTAATGGCGTTAAACAGTGGAGGAAACGACTGTTACATCCCCGGCAAAGGATTGCTCATCCTGAAATTGAGGAGTTTTGGGCCCTACAGGATTTATCCTGTGAGATTCAACAAGGCGATCGCGTTGGTATTGTTGGCCGTAACGGAGCCGGAAAATCTACCCTCCTGAAAATCCTCAGCCGCATCACCGAACCCACTACCGGACGAATTACGCTCAAGGGTAGAGTCGCGAGTTTATTAGAAGTGGGGACTGGATTTCATCCTGAACTGACTGGACGAGAAAATATCTATTTAAATGGTTCAATTTTAGGCATGACTCGCCGAGAAATCGAGCGAAAATTTGATGAAATTGTTGCCTTTGCTGAAATTGAAAAATTCCTAGACACTCCCGTTAAACGCTATTCTTCTGGAATGTATGTGCGTTTAGCCTTTGCTGTTGCTGCCCATTTAGAACCAGAAATTTTAGTAATCGATGAAGTTTTAGCGGTAGGAGATGCGGAATTCCAGAAAAAATGTCTAGGTAAAATGGAAACCGTGGGTAAAGATGGCAGAACCGTGATTTTTGTCAGCCATCAAATGGGAATGATTAATCAACTGTGTAACCATGCATTCTGGTTGCATCATGGAGTTTTAATTCAACAAGGTTCACCTCAAAATATTATCAATGCTTATCTTGAATCCTTAAACAAAGGGGGTAGTAATTGTTTTATGTCTCAATCTTCTTTGACAAACAAGGAAGTTTATATTTTTAGTGCTGAAACGGTTAATGAGTTGGGAGAACCTCAAAAACAATTCGCACACAATGAAGCTATTTGTTTAAAAAGTCGAATCAGGGCATTAAGTTGGGTTAGGAATACTAACTTTTGCTTGGTTTTAAGTGATCGACAAGGGCGAAAGATTTTGACATCAGAATACCCATTAGATAAAATCGGATTAAAAATAGAAGAATTTGATTTAATCTTTCGGATTCCTTCCAACTTTTTACAGCCGAATTCTTATCATTTTGGTTTATATCTTCATGTTCCCAATGTGCGTCATCTTGAAAGCATTTCGGATGTGTGTGCATTTACAATTTTAGATTTTGGTTCGGATTTTTCTATGTATAATGAAGATGTTGATAGAGGCTGTGTATTTGCTACATTTTGTGAATGGCAAGTCAATGTTTAATTCCTCATCTCCCAAAGAGACCGATTGGCGCTAAAATGCATCTCATTATTTGAAAAACCGCTATAGCGTAATACTCAAAAATAATGCAACAAAACCATGGTAGACTTTGATTTTAGAAATTTTTCCGCTGAAGAACAGCATACTTTAAATGATTTGTTACAAAAAATTTCCCATCGTCCTTTAGAATTAACTGATATTTGGTATCTCATGGATCAAGTTTGGGATGAATTAGGTTGTGACAATAGGTTTTTAGATGCAGAGAATCTCAAAGCATTTTATCAACATCCGATCTGGTTACTGAATGGGTTATTTACAGAAACCGACCCTGTTTCTGTGCAACATCGTAATGCCATCGCTGATTGGGTAGGGCAAAATTCTGACATTACCAGAATTTTGGACTTTGGAGGAGGAAGTGGTGTAATTGCTCGCTTCATTATCCAAGTGAATCCCCAGCAGCGAGTAGATATTTATGAACCCTATCCCCATCCTTATTTTATGCAAAAATCCCAAATTTTCCCGCAGATTCAATTTATTGAGTATTGTCGGGAAACATATGATTGCTTAATTAGTACTGATGTTTTAGAGCATACAGATGATCCATTAAAATTGCTTGCTGAGATGATTTCACAGGTGCGCAATCAAGGATGGTTAATCCTTGCCAATTGTTTTCTTCCCGTGATAAAATGTCATATTCCTACAACCTTTCATTTACATTATACCTTCAATCAATTTGCAAACCAAATGGGGCTTAAGTACCTCGGAGAATGTGCAGGAGGTCATGGCGCTATTTATCAAAAAGTTGCTGACATTGCCTTAGATTGGGAAAAATTGCGTCGTCTGGAACAACGCTCTCAAAAAGCTTATAACTTTCGTCAAAAATATCAAAATTTTGTAAACCCTGCTTCTCTTCGCCTCCAGTATTGGCTCAAACACCCCCTAGAAACAGGGAAAAAATTACTATCGAAACTGAAAAACTACAGGAAAATATAAGTGATATCATGGTCAAAGTTCTACATATTAATCAATCGGATATCATGGGAGGAGCTGGTATTGCAGCTTATCGTCTCCATCAAGGTTTGTTGCAGGGGGGGGTAGATTCTCGTTTATTGGTCGGGGAGGCCAAGCTGGGGGGCGATCGCATTGCTACGGTATCTCGTCGTCTCAAGATAGAAAACCAATTATCTCGTATTAATCGACGATTTAGCCTTAATTATCTTAACATCATCAGCAGTTTTGAAATCCCCAATCATCAATTTTATAAACAGGCTGAGATTCTTAATTTTCATAACCTTCACACCGGCTATTTCAATTATTTAGCGCTCCCTCATCTCACCCGTGAAAAGCCTGCGGTGTGGACGCTTCACGATATGTGGAGTTTGACGGGACATTGTGCCTATAGTTATGATTGCGATCGCTGGCAGATCGGCTGTGGTCATTGTCCCTATCCCCAAGAATATCCTGAAATTAGCCGAGATAACACCAATTGGGAATGGAAACTGAAGCAATGGCTATATCAGCGGTCTAATTTAACCATTGTTACCCCTAGTCATTGGTTAGGTGAACAAGTCAAGCAAAGTCTCTTAAAACACTGTTCTATTGCAGTGATTCCCTATGGCATTGACTTGGAAGTATATCAGCCAATTTCTACTGCTCTTGCCCGTACTGCCTTAGGAATTAATCACTATAAAAATGTCCTGTTATTTGGTGTAGAAAATCTAACTTATCGCCGTAAAGGTGGAGATTTATTACTCAAAGCTCTGCATCACTTACCCAACAGTTTTAAGCAAGAAACTATCTTGATTACATTCGGTAATTCTGGTAATCAAATTACTCAACGGGTGGGGATTACAGTTTTAAATCTGGGCTATTTAGAAAGTGATCGACTCAAAGCATTAAGTTATTCATCTGCTGATTTAACCCTATTTCCTACCCGTGCCGATAATTTACCGCTTGTTTTACAAGAAAGTTTAGCCTGCGCTACTCCCGCGATCTCTTTTGATGTTGGGGGTGTGGGAGAGTTAATTCAATCAGGGATAACGGGATACCTGGCAGAGCCGGAAAATGTAGAACAGTTTACTCAAGGTATTTTGGATTTGTTAAGTAGTCCTAGTCTAATGCAAAAAATGTCGCAAAACTGTCGTCAATTAGCAGAAACAAAGTATGGTTTAACCCAACAATCTCAGCAGTATAAAAAATTATACAATCAAGTATTAAGCCAGTTTAACTCACTTTCCGCAGGTTGACATTTTTACTGTGTATTGTCAAGCGAAATTGCTGTTTTAAGCATTAGATCCTCAAGGAAGATGTCAGCTTCACTTATGTCCGATTATTTGAGATTATTGTGGCGAAATGTTCGAGGAGGAGGCGGTGGATAAAAATGTAGCCACCACCGACTTTTTGCAGCAAAATTAAGCGGGTGGCGGTGTCAAGAAATTGGGCTAAATTCCAGGGGAGGGAGCCATCAAGATAGAGGAGAAGGCGTAACATAAAATGCTGTAAACAGGCAATTCCGGCGGGAGAAGCCCAGCCGAAAATTAACCCCACCGTTACCCCTACCAACAGGGGTAAGCCTAAAAATCCGGCAACAATCGTGAGGGTGACAACACCAATGAGGGCAAAAAAGGCGGTGTAGCGGAGGGATTGGAAAATGCCTTGATTGGGGATGGTGCTGGTGGGAATACTACCCCCGGATAATCCCTGTAATAAAATATAGATAATCCCTGTACCCAAGCCACATAATCCATAAAGAAAGGTTTCCCAAACTGTGCGCGTCCAACCGAGGGTAAAGCCAAAAATGACATAGGCAAACATTGATAAAATCATCACTAAAAGGCCAATTTGTAAGCCGAGTTTGAGATTCGCTTTGGCTTTGCGACTAGACCACCGGATCAGATCGACGGGTTCGATGGGATGCTCCCGTAGCCCGAACGTGAAGGCGAGGGTGAAGCCGCCGCCGATGCCGAGGATAATGGCGGCATTCACGCCAGCGGCAGGGCTGATCAACAGGCCCAAGTTGACCCCGGCTCCTAACCCGGCGATCGCCGTCCCCAATAATCCCACCCCCAAGGTATAGGCCCACCGTTTCCAGGGGCGATGGGTACGCTGGCGCGGATCGCACCAGGTCGGCTGCATCTGTTCAATGAAAAAGACGGTTTGTGAATCCCTTTGCATTTGCCGGGCGAGGCGGGCCAAACTGTAGCGGAGCCGTTGGGGGCTATAGGGTAAGCGTCCGCTATGGCGGTTGAGCATCCGTTCAATATAGGTGTTGAAGAGATCGGTGCGTAGGGTTGTGGCATCGAGGCCGCGCTGTTGGAAATGTTCAGCGGGGAGATCTCGGTAGGCGAGGGTGATAATACTGAGCATCAGGGGGGATTGGGCTAGGGCCTGCAAGGCGGGATCGGTTTCGAGCCAATCACTCACCACCGTTAGCCCTGCGCCGTAGCCTTGGAGGTATTGGCGAATTTGGGGCAATGTGAGGGGTTGGAGACTGACCGCTGCTTGGAGTCGTAGCCGTTCCCCCAAGTTGAAATAATCGGTGACGCGGCAACAGACGACTAATTCCGTTTGACCATAATCGGTGATGAATTGGTTAATGGCAGCGACACAGGGCGATCGCACCTCCGCCCGCACCTCATCCAAACCATCGAGCAATAACAGCAGGGCTTGATTTTTCACCCAATCCCGGCCAATGGAGGGGGCAACTTGATATTGCCGTTGTAATTCCTGAATCACCCAAGCCCCTAGGGTTTGCTTGCCCCGCCAGGAGGAGAGGTTGAGGACGACGGGGATCAGGGCTTGGGGATGGGTTGCGGCTTGATCGAGGAGATCCCGCGCCAGTTCTAATAATGTCGTTGTTTTCCCCGCTCCCGGCTCTCCTAAAATCAACAGCGTCCGCCCCGTTCCCAATTGGGCGAACCGATCCGCGACGCTTTCCCCGGTAATCAGCCTTTCCTCCCTTTCGGCCCCCTGCCACACCACGCCCCAAGGCCGGGCGAGGGCTTTGCTTTCTTCCCTCAGGCCCAATTCCAACAGAACGCGGCCATGGAGCGATCGCTCCAATACCCCTTTCACCCAAAAATTCCGCACCTTATTGAGCAAAATCTCGCGGTTGCGGTCTTGGCTCACTGGGGGGCGCGGGGGGGATTGGGTGGTGACGGCGAGGGCGGACATGGGGATTGTGGGGGTATCGCGGTGGGGGGGTGGGGTCGTGCCGGTGAGGGATGCGAGGGCGGTGGCGGCGTTGGGATAGCGATCGCCCCCCTGGATTTGGATGCACCGTTTTAGCACCGTGGCCAAGGGTTCCCCCAAGGGTAAGGATTCCAGGAGGGGCAAGCGTTGAGCGGGGGAGAGGCGATCGGGTCTTGTCCCCGTCAGGGCTTCAAGGGCAATCATCCCCAAAGCAAAAAGATCGCTACTATATTGCGGTTGTCCCGCCTGTTGTTCGGCGGGCATATAACCCGGCGTACCGATGCCAATCGTAATGTTGCGTTGGGGTGTGAAGGCCTTCACCGCACCAAAGTCAATCAGCATCAATCGCCCGTCCTGCCGTCGTCGCATCAAGTTACTGGGTTTCAGGTCGCGATGAATCACCCCTTGATCATGGACAAAGGCCAGAACCGTTAAAACCTCCCTGACCATCGTTTCCACTGCTGAAGCGGGCCAAGGTTGCCCCAGTTCTCTCTCTAGGGTGTTGCCCTCAATGTAGTCCTGAACGAGATAGAACCGTCCCGCCGCTTCAAAGTGAGCCAAGAGGCGGGGAATTTGGGGATGATCTCCCAATTGGTAGAGAATCTGTGCTTCCTGTTCAAACAAGCGCAGGGCATTACTGGGGCGACTCCCGTCGTGGAGTTCGGGGTGCAGTTGTTTGACGACACAGGGGGGCAGACCGGGGAGGTGATGATCCAGGGCGAGATAGGTTTGCCCAAAACCCCCTTGGCTCAAAGGTTCCCGCAATTCATACCGGCCCACTAACAGTTCACCCATGGTTCAGGTGGATCCTCAATCGTATTGATTTTAATGGTAGCTGTCCTTGGTGCCAGGAGTGAGGGTTGAGGAGTGAGGAAGAATAATTCACTGAACTCTCTTCTCACTGCTCTATCCTCTTTCTTCTCTCTCCAGGCATAATGGGGATGATCATGCAATTTCACAATCCAGGAGTAACGCTATGTCTCGGTTGCTGGTGACGCAATATCAAGCGGAGCTTGAGAAAATCATGCGCTATGGGGGTTCTCGCAAGGAGACGAGTATTCGCAATGCGTTTGAGCGGTTGTTGAATGATTATTGTCGGCCGCGCAATTATTTATTAATTCCGGAGTTGGATTATAAGACGCGGTTAAATACGACGGTTTTCCCGGATGGGACGGTTAAGGATGCGATTCGGTTGGAGCATGGTTGGTGGGAGAGTAAGGATCAATACGATAATTTGGATTTAGAGATTGAGAAGAAGTTTGAGAAGGGTTATCCCGATGAAAATATTTTGTTTGAGGATTCGCAGACGGCGGTTTTGATTCAGCATGGCCAGGAGGTGGCGCGGGTCTCGATGGGGGATGCGGAGGGGTTGGATCATGTGTTGAATGTGTTTGTCGATTATGAGCGGCCGGAGGTGCGGGATTTTCGGGCGGCGATTACGCAGTTTAAGGAGGATATTCCCCACATTTTGGAGGTGTTGCGGGGGATGATTGGGGAGCAGGAGGGGGAAAATGAGGCGTTTCGGGAGCGGCGGGATGGGTTTTTGGCGGTTTGTCGTCAGTCGATTAATCCGGAGATTGAGGTTTTTGATGTTCATGAGATGTTGATTCAGCATATTTTGACGGAGGATATTTTTAGTAATATTTTCCATGAGTCGCAGTTTCACCGGGAGAATAATATTGCGCGGGAGTTGTTGGCGATTATTGAGACGTTTTTTACGGGGGCGACGCGGCGGAATACGTTACGGGGGATTGAGCATTATTATGCGGTGATCCGGCGGAAGTCGGAAAATATTGTCAATCACCATGAGAAGCAGAAGTTTTTGAAGGCGATTTATGAGAATTTTTACAGGGCTTATAATCCGAAGGCGGCGGATCGGTTGGGGATTGTTTATACGCCGAATGAGATTGTGCGGTTTATGATTGAGGGTGCGGATCATTTGGTGTATGAGCATTTTGGGAAGTTGTTGAGTGATCCGGGGGTGGAGATTTTGGATCCTTGTACGGGGACGGGTACTTATGTGACGGAGTTGATTGAGTATTTACCGGCGGATAAGTTGGAGCATAAGTATAAGCATGAGATTCATTGTAATGAGTTGGCAATTTTGCCTTATTACATTGCGAATTTGAATATTGAGTTTACCTATGCTCAAAAGATGGGAACTTATGAGGAGTTTAAGAATATTTGTTTGGTGGATACGTTGGATCATTGTGGGTTTGGGGGAAAGCAGTTTGATTTGTTTGCGATGAGTGTACAGAATACGGCACGGATTCAGAATCAAAATGATAAGAAAATTTCGGTAATCATTGGTAATCCGCCCTATAATGCCCATCAGGAAAATTTTAATCAACGCAATGCGAATCGGTTTTACAAGGAGATTGACAAGGCGATCAAGGATTCTTACATTAAGGAGGGGACGGCACAAAATCAAATTGTGGTTTATGATATGTACACGCGCTTTTTCCGCTGGGCATCGGATCGCCTAGGTGAAAAGGGCTTGATTGCGTTTATCACGAATCGCTCATTTATCAATTCCAAAACTTTTGATGGTTTCCGTAAATGTCTGGAGCGTGATTTTGATTATGTGTACATTGTCGATACGCAATCCGATGTGAGGAATAATCCGAAAATTTCCGGTACAAAGAATAATGTTTTTGGTATTCAAGCCGGAATTGCTGTAATGTTTTTAGTGCGTAATCGCAAGGAAAAAAAGTGATGGAAGCAGTCAAAGAATCGATCAATGTAGATGCAAAAATTCTACAGGCTCTTATGAAAATGCCGGAACCGCTAAAAGAGGAGGCTTTGAATTATATCGAGTATTTGCTTGAAAAGCATTCAAAAACTAATCTTGAAGTGGAGAAGCCGAAGGAACGCCGTTTGGTTGGTTGCATGAAAGGAACTTTTGTTTTACCATTGCCAGATGATTTTGATGATCCCCTTGAAGATTTTGAGGAATATATGTAATGAGTACAATTTTGCTAGATACTCATGTTTTTATTTGGCTAGTGGAGGATAATTTAAATCTGCCAAATTCTGTTAAAGAAAGAATTGTGGCAACAGATAATATTTTTGTCAGTATTGCGAGTTTTTGGGAGATTGGCATTAAATTACAAAGGCAAAAAGTTTTCTTGAATTGTGATTTTGATCAAATTGAAGCGATTTTTCTGGCAACAGATTTACAATTGCTATCGATTTCTATTGAAGATACAATTCAACAATCCAGCCTACCGTTTTACTTGACTGGCCATAGAGATCCTTTTGATCGAATGATTATTTCTCAAGCAATGAATCGATCATGGCCTGTGGTCAGTAAAGATCAAGCGTTTGATGCTTATCCAGTGGAAAGGATATGGGTATGAAAAAGGCGAAGATTTTTTATTTTACGTTGCAGGATGAGCAAACCAAAGAGGAAAAGCTTGAATGGTTTGAACGGACAAGGTTTGAAGATATTCCGTTTGACCACATTACGCCGGATCAGAAGGCGAATTGGATTAATTTAACGGATAATGATTTTGATGAGCTTTTACCGTTGATTGATAAGCAAGTTAAATCGGGGAAATCTGAGGAGGCAATTTTTCAGCTTTTCTCATCAGGTGTCAAAACTCAACGCGATGAATGGGTTTATGATTTTTCAAAAGATGCTTTAATTGAGCGAATGAAATATTTTGTCGAGGTTTATCAAAGCAATCTCGGAAATAGCACGAAAGAAAAACTAGATATCAAGTGGGATGACGACTTAGTTAAATATTTAAAAAGGGGAATCAAAATATATTTTGATTGTTCATGTATTGTAAGATCACAATATCGACCATTTAGTAAACGCTTTATTTATTTCAATAAATATTTAAACGCGAGAACTTATCAATGGTTTGATATTTTTCATGTAGAAAAATTTAACATTTCAATCGCCATCAATGTGGGAAATCCTGACTTTGCTTGTTTAGGCTCAGACCTTATATTTGACTTAGCAAGTCTAAAATTTGGGAATGGAACTACTCAATGCCTCCCCCTTTACCGTTACGACAAAAACAGCAACCGGATCGACAACATCACCGATTGGGGCCTAAACCAAATTCAAACCCACTACAACGACCCCACGATCACCAAAGAAAACATCTTTCACTACACCTACGCCATCCTCCACCATCCCACCTACCGCACCAAATACGAACTCAACCTCAAACGCGAATTTCCCCGCCTCCCCCTCTACCCCAACTTCCATCAATGGACAACCTGGGGCCAAACCCTCATGGAACTACACCTCAACTACGAAACCACCCAACCCCACCCCCTCCCCCAAATCCAAACCGCCACCAAACCCAACCCCAAACCCAAACTCAAAGCCGACAAAACCACCCACATCATTACAATTGATGAAAACACCCAACTCCACAACATCCCCCCCCTCGCCTGGGCCTACAAACTCGGCAACCGCTCCGCCCTCGAATGGATCCTCGATCAATACAAAGAAAAGAAACCCAAAGACCCCACCATCGCCCAACTCTTCAACACCTACAAATTCTCCGACTACAAAACCCAAGTTATTGACCTCCTCCAGCGCGTCTGCACCGTCAGCCTCCGCACCATGGAAATCATCCAAACCATGCCCACCGAATAACCCCCAAAACCCATGAACCTCGAAACCGAACTTTTCCGAATCTTTACCAAACTCCCCGAACCCTTAAAACAAGAAATCTTAAACCATGCCCGCCAACTCCTAGAAAACCACTCAAAATCTAACCCCGTCGATGGTCATCAAAAAAAACGCAGATCGGGCATACTTAAAGGCACATTTGTTTTACCCTTACCCGACGACTTCGACGATCCCCTCGAAGACTTTGAGGAGTATATGTAATAACACCTAAAGTCCGCCCGCAAAACCCACCAACTTCCCAAATAATCCCCCATGCTTAAATCACTCACAATTGAAAACTTTCGCTGCTTCCAAAACTTCGAGCTTCAACAACTGGGTCAAATTAACCTACTCGTCGGCAAAAATAACAGCGGCAAAACCTCCATCCTTGAAGCCATTCAACTGCTTAAATCTCGATCCAACCTCGAACCACTCCGGCAAATTATGCTCAACCGTGGCGAATATATCCTAAATGAGCGACGAAACAACCGTCGAGAATTAGATATTCGCCATCTTTTTCATGGTCATCAAATCCATAAAAATAGCTATTTTTCAATATCCGCTAATAGTCAGGATCAGCAAGAAGCTATTCATTTTCTTGTAGAATCATCACCACAACTTAACTTATTTGAAGAATTTCAAGATTTAATTTTATCCATTGATTGGCTAGGAAGCCAACACCATTTTGAAATACCATTAACCTCCACAAGCTTACCCCTTAAACACTTTAGAGAAATCGATCCAAACCTTCAGCAATTGAATACCATTATCCAGTGGCTAACATCCTCCACATTGACAACCGAAAAAATGGTCGAATTTTTCAATGATATTGTTTTGACTCCTGAAGAAACAATCATCACAGCAGCATTACAGATTGTTGAGCCGAACATTGATAGAATTGCATCTCTTGTTTCTGCAAATCCAGATCAATCTGGTTTAACCACTCGTTTTGTTGCTAAACTCAAAGATAGTGATGAACGCATTCCCATCGGTAGCATGGGAGATGGGATCTGGCGAATGCTAGGACTCACATTAGCCATGGTTAATGCTCGAAATGGCGTTCTATTGGTAGATGAAATTGATACTGGATTGCACTATAGTACAATGTCGGATATGTGGCGATTAATGAGCGAAACTGCTAAACGCCTCAATGTTCAAGTTTTCGCTACAACCCATAACAATGATTGCTGGCGAAGCCTTGCCACCATTGCTGATCATGAAAAATCCACTGAGTCTAACATTATCATTCACCGCATTGAAAAGGAAAAAAATCACAGCGTTGTCTTTACCGAAAAACAGATCATTATTGCTACTGAACATGATATTGAGGTGCGCTAAATGATCAACAAAAACCACTCTAAAATCCTGCTTGTCGAGGGAGTAGAAGATCTTCGCATTATTCCCAAATTGATCGAAGCCAATGGTGTGCCGTGGGTAAAAGCAAAACAACCCGTCGTTTTCATTGATCCCTGCAACGGTTATGATAATTTAGTGAATCCAGACCTGATTGCTACCTGGTTACAAGCTTCTGGACTTTTGGCATTAGGGATCATCATTGATGCTGATGAGAACCCCGAAGAACGCTGGCAAAGTATTAGAAATGCAAGCTTAAATAATATTCCAGATTTACCCAAATCTTTACCAGAAGAAGGCTTGATTCACATAACTGCTCAAGGCATTCGTTTTGGAATTTGGATGATGCCCGATAACAAAATATGCGGGATGCTAGAAACCTTCATCGCTTATATGATTCCCTCCACAGCCGAAGAACTGTGGCAATTTGCCCAAACTGTAACCCGTGAAGCCCAAACAAAAGGAGCGAAATTTAAAGCAGTGCATGAGGATAAAGCCAAAATTTACAGTTGGTTGGCTTGGCAAAATCCCCCAGGGCGGCAACTCCATCAAGCTATCAAACAGCGCATCCTCACGCCGCAAAATCCTGATGCTCAAAAATTTGTGACTTGGTTTAAAAAACTTTATCAACTAGAAAATGAGTCATCGCATTAATTGGCATGGGGGCGAAAAATTTTTGTGCCTCCGGCAGGCTTACGCCAACGCCTCTACACAGATCAACGCTACCCCGAAAGTCTATTCGCAGCATGACAAAAACCAACAGCATCACAACTGACGCACCCCATCCCCCCCTTGGGTATGATGGGAATATGCCGAAATTACCCATCCTCCTATGCCTTGGTTTGTCAAAATTGAACAGGGAATCGTCGATCGCCCCACCTTCGATCAATACGTTCCCGCCCATCGCGCCTACGTTGAGCAGTTAATCGCCCAAGGCCATCAGGCCAAAACCGGCTACTGGGCAGAATACGGGGGGGGAATGCTCCTGTTTTGGGCTAAATCCCGCGCTGAAGCAGAGGCGATCGCCGCCCAAGACCCCCTGATCCTCCATCAATGCGTTCGCTACGAACTCCATGAATGGCGACTTGTGGTTGCCTAAACCCCCCTAGATGTGCAGAGCGAGCCATTTCAGTTTTGACTGAATGTAAAATGATCTTAAAAGCCCTTTAAAATCGGGGATGATCGCCTCACAATAGGGTTTAATCGGCCAAGCCTTCACCTCATATAGGAGTTCCATGGATAACGAACAACAAGTCTACCGGATGCGATGCACCCTCACCTTTGGTGATATTTATGGCCAAATTATTATTTGGCTCATTGTCATTTTTATCTCCCTGGCCACCACCCTCGCCATCTGGAGCAGTACCCGCCAAGCCTATGCCTTTCTAACCATGGGGATTATTGTGGTGCTGTCGTTGCCCTTTTTGGTGTTCGCCTTCGTCACCACCCTCTTAAATCACATCGAATTTGTGCCTTTAGAAGAAGAAGCAAATACGAACCAACTCTCCCTCAATACACCCCGTCCCGCCAGCCAAAAACCCGCAACCGCCAGTTAGCCCCCATGCCTCGCTTAAACCCCTAAAAAATGGGGAGCCAACGGCTCCCTATCTTAACCCTTGAGGATTCTATAAGAGTTTTTTCCCGTAGACACGGTGGGGAGATTGGGCAATTTGATTCTGAGCAGGTTCTGAGATTTGGGGTGAGTGACTTTTTTCCAGGACACAATAAATCCCCTGATAAATCAGTGCTTCTCGTTGGAGTTTTCGTTGGGCGGATTCGTGGGTAATGGGCGAAAAACCCAAAGGTTCATTCTCTTCACAAACAGCGTAGAGATTGGGAATCCGGCTTAAAACGTAAGCGAGGAGATCCGGGATTAAATTACAGGATCGAAAGCGTTCTTGGACAGGTTTGGGCTGCTCGGCAAGAATATACTCAATATCATCTTGCACCAACAGGTGAGTCCTATTGACCAAGGTTTTTCCCATTACGTTTTTCCTCCAGACCGGAAATAGTCTGAATTACAGCATCATTAACTGAGTATTATAGGGGGAAGGGGGCCTTCCCCACAGGCAGAAATTGCGGAAAAATGTTGGCGTGATCTTTATCACAAAGACACTTTTCAAAGTGAGTATTTATGCTTATCGAATATTATTGGTTGCCAGGGGCCGGGGGGCCGGCGGGGCAGGGCGTTGGCTGCGGCGAAGACTCTGGCGGGCCATAGCGATAGTTTGAGGAAAAACGCCGACAATATTACCTAATACTTCGTCGGGAATTTCGGCGATCGCCCGCCCCCCAAAATATTGCTGCATCATCACCACAATCCGCCGCCCCCGCTTGAGCGGAACGGGACAATCCACCGCCTTGCGCGTCGCTTCAATCCACTGACTCCGGGCATGAAACGCTTGATACTTGCGCTGGAAATTTTCAGGATAGGTGAGGGCCACATTCCCCAACGGGATTAAACGCGCACAGTCCAAATCCACCACCCCCCCCACCAGCGCACCGGGGCCCACCACTTCCGCATAATGAGGATGGCAAATAATCATGCCATTGCCCTTCCTTGCCTTGACATAAAAAACTTGACCGCTCCGCAGTTGGTTGAGAACCTGTGTCGGGCGAAAGAGGGGGTTAGGGGTAAGTGCTCGCTGTAACATGATTCGTGGGGGGGAGCAGGAAGATTTTGTGAACTTTGTTAAAAAATCCTAACAACTCTATTTTAAAAGCTCTCACCAAAAAAAAAGACCGCAAATTTGGCGATTTTCTGAAAAAGAGCCGGTAGCAAAAAGCACATCGGCTCTCCGCATATTTAGGGAGAAAAATTCAGACAATGGGCAGATGCAAAGATGTATCGTTGACATCAATGTGATTTTAACCCAACTCCCCCCCACTGTCAGCAGTCTTGTCGAAGAGGGAAGGATCAGGGGATGATGGGACTATTGCGCTCAAAGATAGACTCAAGCTTGTGGATGTAACCTTTTTAGGAACCAGTTCCGGTGTGCCGACGCGATCGCGCAATGTTTCTAGCGTTGCCGTTCGTCTGCCCCAACGGGCCGAGGTGTGGCTCTTTGACTGTGGCGAAGGCACACAGCACCAACTCCTGCGCAGCGATATCCGCCCCTCCCAAATCCGCCGCATCTTCATCACCCATATGCATGGGGATCACATCTATGGCCTGATGGGTTTAATCGCCAGTTGTGGCCTGGCCGGTACGGGCCAAACCATCGACATTTACGGCCCCCCCGGTTTAAAGGACTACATTGCCACCGCCAGCAAATATTCCTATATGGATATTGGCCGGCGGGTGAATGTCCATCCAGTTACACCAGGGCTAGTTTATGAAGATGCAGAATTTCAAGTCACCTGCGCTCTGTTAACCCATCGTATCCCTGCCCACGGCTACCGACTGGCGGAAAAAGACCGCCCGGGCCGGTTTCGGGTTGAGGAGGCCACCGCCCTCGGCATTCCCCCCGGCCCCCTCTACGGCGCATTAAAACAGGGCAAAACCGTCACCCTCGAAGATGGCCGCCGGATTAATGGTGCGGATTTGTGTGATCTGCCGGAAACGGGGCGGAGCATGGTCTACTGTACTGATACTGTGTTTTGTGACAATGCCGTGGAACTGGCCAAAGGGGCCGATGTGTTGATCCATGAGGCTACCTTTGCCCATGAGGATGCTCAGATGGCCTTCGATCGCCTCCATTCCACTTCCACCATGGCCGCCCAAGTGGCCTACCTCGCCCAAGTACAGCAATTAATCCTCACCCATTTCAGCCCCCGCTATGCCCCCGGCAACCCGATTCAATTGGGGGATCTCTTGACCGAAGCCCAAGCAATTTTTCCCAATACATTTCTAGCCAAGGATTTTCTCACCCATAGCATCCCCCGCCATCGTCTCGCGGCTGAGGCTTAAACCAAACGGGATAACAGCGAAAACACGCCAAAACCAATTAAAACCACACCGCTTACCGGATTAATCCACCCCGACCACCGCCGTAAACTGAGCAATTGCTTCACCGTCCCGGTGAACGTTCCCGCTAACACCAACGGCAACACATAACCCAAGGCATAGGCTAACAACAACACTGCACCCAGGGCTAAATTTTGCCGACTCCCTACCCAAGCTAATAATGTGGCTAAAACCGGCGTGCTACAGGGAGAGGCTACTAAGCCAAACGTTAGCCCCAAGAGGTACGATCGCACCCCCGTCGGCAGATGCTCCCCAATCCAAGCCCCCCCGCCCCAATTGGGCCAGCGCAGGGGGATAATTTCCAGTAAATTTAAACCCATGAGAATGGCGATCGCACTCACCGCCAAAGGCAACCCCACCCCCACCTGGCCATAAACCCGCCCCAAACCCGCCGCCGCTATCCCCAACCCCGCCAACGTCGTCGCCAACCCCAGGGCAAACCAAGCCGATTGCACCAACGCCACTCCTCGCCCTTGGGATTCATAGCCGCCAATATAGGCGATCGTAATCGGCAACATGGAGAGCATACAAGGGGTGAGGCTTGTTAAGAGTCCCGCTAAAAAAATCAGCGACACACTCAAGATCGTGATGTGATCCAATTGGGCTGTGACCAATTGATTGGCGTATTGGGAGAGGGTATAAAGCTGAGTTTGGAGGGTTTCCAGCATGGATAGAGGGGTAAGGGGTAGGAATATCGTAGCTTGGGGAATGGGGAATGGGTTTAATTCAGGATTCCGTAGGGGCGTTGGCGTAAGCCTGCCGGAGGCACAAAAATTTTTCGCCCTCCACCAAATTTTCGCTGTCTAGATCGTGAATTGTGGCAATTGTTCAAAACTCAAGGGTGGATTGAAGGAAGAGGTGAAAGCCATTTTCCTGAAATGTGGCGTTGCGGTAACGTTGACTACTCCCTTGATCCTGAAATGTTAAGGGTAGACCCCAATAGAGGCCCAGATCAAAACCTTGGGGGATTGTCCACAATAGCCCCAGGCCCACGGATGCCAAGGTTGCCCCCGTTTGACCCGTTGCGCTTGAGGCTGGCCACACCCGCCCCCAGTCGAAAAAGGGGGCAATGCGGACAATGCCGCCAGGGTGGTTAAATTTGCCGATCAGGGGATGCTGATATTCCACCGAAAAAAACGCCCCTTGATCCTGACTGAGCAAATCCTGACGATAGCCCCGGACAGCACCAAGGCCGCCGAGGGTGATTTGTTCCGCTCCCAAAAGGGGGCGATCGCTCCATTGCAGCCGACCATTCACCAACAATTGCCCCTGATGGGGGAAACGGTGGAGCCAAACCCCTTGGCCCTGCCAATGGAAAAAGCGCGAATCGGGGCCGGTGGGGTTGATCGTGGCGTTAAAGGCATTGAGGCCAAGGCTGAAGTGCGATCGCAATTGTAAATAATCGCGATCGCCCCGCTGCGTCCATTCCTGGCCAAAACTGAGGCGAGACACCGCTAAACGCCCTTGGGCATCGGCTCCGGGGGAAAGGGGAAAATCAAACCCTAAAATCGAGGTTTGGCTTTGGCGGTGGTTGAGGCTGAGACTTAGGGCCAGTTCCCGCTGGGTAGCGGGGGTGAGGTTGGGGGAAGTCGTGACTCTCCCTAAGGGAATCGGTTGCTGCCAAGTGAGATCCCAGGAGCGAGATTCCCCCCGTAGATCGAGGGCATCAAAGGGCGGTTCAATCACTTTGCTTTTCCCCTCACCGAGGCTGAATGTGAGGCGGCCATTTTGGGGATTGAGGGGGAGGCTATAGCTGCCATCAAAGTTGGTGCTGCCGTCGGTTTGGCTAAACAAGAAGGTGAGGCGATCGCCCCACCCCAATAAATTCCCCTCCGTCAGTTGAATTTGGCGGCGGTAAGTACCGATGCTCGTCGGGCGGGCATTATCGAGGCCAAACCTGGCAGTAAAACTAGGGGCTTCCCGGATCGTTAGATGGAGATCATGTTGTTCCGGGCGGGCTGTGGGAACCAGTTCCGCCTGAATTTCACCAATCAGGGGATCAAGCTGTAACTGCCGCAGGGCATCCAAAAGGTGACTGAGGCGCAGGGGACGGGCCGCCCCGATCAGGCGATCGCACAAATAGCGTTTCCCCAACCGCCCCCCCTGAGGGGAATAAAGATGGATCGTTCCCAGCCCCCCCTCGATAACCAAGATCACCAACCCCGCCCGCTCATCCACCACCTGAGGGGGAATCGTCGCGTAGCTATTGATATAGCCCGCTTCATTGTAATGGGTGGTAATTTTTTGAGCGAGGGGCAAAAGATCCAAAAAACTGTATTCCTCCGCGCCAACAAGATCCGCCCCAAGAACAGCCTGAAGTTCCTGGTTACTAAAAACGCGATTGCCCACAAACTGCAACGGTGGCAGGGTTTGCCGATGTTCCGAGCCAGTCATCACGGTTTGATCAGTGGGGATGGGGCCTAACAAAGTTTGGGGATTCGTGGCTGTATTCACCACACATTGCGCCCTGGGAGAATCCAACGGTTCAGAAGGTTTCTCTAAAGCAGGAGGCGCGGGTAAAGGGATAGTGTTAGGAGGAATAGGCGAGGGGGGTTCTGGCGTTTGGGGGGGGAGGGGCTGACTGGCAACTGGTAGCGGCAGGCTGAACAGTAGCCAAGCTAAATTCGAGGCGAGGTAATATCTCGATTGATCCATGAGCAATAAAGGCTTTTTATGATTTTATAAAAGTTGCCGAGAAAACCCTATCTTTTGCCATAACTGTACCCCGTGCCATGGCATAGGCCGACTCTGCCCCCCCCGAGATGGAGGAGGCAGAGCCTCCGGGATGGCATTACTCGCCAGAGCTAAGTAACGAGGTAGGGGCGAAAATTGTTTCGCCTCTACAATTGTTGATAAAACAGCAATTGCTTTTCAGCGAGAGCGCGGTTCGTGTAGTGGGTGAGGGCGCGGTGATAGCCTTGTTGCCCTAGGGTTTTGGCGGTATCGGGAGCAGTGATCAGGGTGCGGAGGCGATCGCCCAATTCCCTGCTATTTCCTTCCGGGAAAATCAACCTCGCCTCATCAATCACATGGGGAATTTCCCCCGAATCGGAGCCAATCACCGGCACAGCGCAGGCCATCGCCTCAATCAGCACATGGCCGAATTGCTCTTTCCAGCCCACCGCCGTTAAGGTTTTTACCTGTTGTGTTGTTTCCGAAGGCAACACCAGGCAATTCATCGCGTTGATATAGTCCGGCACTTGATCATGGGGGACAGATTCCACCCAGCGGAGGCGTTCAGACATCCCCAATTCCGCCGCCCTGGTTTGGATTGTGGCTTGCAATTCCCCCCGCCCCAACAACAGCAAAATCCAATCCTGATCCCGCAACCCCGCCAAGGCATCCAAGAGCGTTAAAATCCCCTTTTCCGCCACAAACCGCCCCACAAACCCGACGACAAATTGCTCAGGGTTGATCTGGAGTTGCGATCGCAACTCCGGCTGAGGCTGGGGTTTAAACAGCGTTTCATCTACCCCCAATTGGGGCATCACAAGGGCAGATTTTTGATAACCATGGTCGCGCAAAATATCCACCCCATCCTGATTGCCCGCAATTAAACCATCGGTATGGGCAAGGTTATATCGTTCGAGCCAATTAATCGGAAATTTATTTTCATAGGGTAAATTCCACCAGGTAAACAGGCAATGTTTTGCCCTGAGTCTGAGTAATCTGCTCAACGTAATCAGTTGGGCATAGGCAAGGGATTTTGCCCCCTGCTCCACTTGAATAATATCCGGTTGAAATTGCCGCAAAATGTTCACAATTGGCCAACCAAACATTAGCATCGCTTGGTTGTTGTTGCTAACATTTGCCACCGGCAACCGCTGAAAGTTGCCATCTTGCCAAGGGGGGGCGTTAATGGTGCGATTTTGCACACCCCCCGGTTGCCAAGTTTGCGGAACCACCACCATCACTTGATTCTGGGGATCGAGTTGCGCCAGTTGCCGCAATTTTTCGCAATTGAGATCAACGATGTAGGAGTGGCTGGCGATGAGGATGCGCATTGGGGAAGTGGGGAGTGGGAAGTGGGAAGTAGGGGCGAAAAATTTTTCGCCCTTACGGCCCTCAATTTTAGAGCGGGATTGTAGGCTAAAAGCGATGGGAGGGGAGGAGTGGCCTTGATTCAAAACTTAAGAGACGATCGCCCCCTCCTGACTCGTGAGTTCATGATCCAGTTGGGTATAAATCTGGCCAGGGTTGAACAATTCTTTCAACCGTGTTTTCAACGCATCGAGGAAACCGATCCCATAAAAAATGCCCCGCACAAACACTTTGAGCGGGGAACCGCTTTTATAACAGGGGGGATGGCCCAGCACATGACAATCAAACAACTTGACATAGAGCCGCCGTTGTTCATCAAAGGTGAGGTTTTTTTGCGCCATTAAAAAGTGATTGTGATAAAACGTCACTTGGTATTGGAGCGATCGCGTCGTGATATCGTGGCAACCGCCGGTTTCTTCTCCCAAATGCACCAGAGAAGCCTCGGGATCGTACCAAATTTGATAGCCGGTTTTGCGAATCCGCAGGCAAAAATCCGATTCTTCCCGCACCGCCGATCCCCGGAACCGCTCATCAAACCAAATATTATATTTCGTGAAAATTTCCCGACGATAGGACATATTACAACCCCTAGCCGAAATCACCCGCTGGGGTTTGACGGTATGGACTAAATCCAAGTGATACCAAGCAATGCCGGGATCGCTCGCCTCTGGGGGTAAATCCTCAATTTCTAACCCTGGTTTGGCATCGGCTAATTTCATGCGATCAAACACCCGCCCCGCCACTGCCCCCACCGCCAGCCGTTGATAGTTACGGGCATGGGCCGCTAAATAGTCAGGGGGAATTTGTACATCGTCATCAATGAACAGGAGAATATCGCCCTTCGCCCGTCGTACCCCATAGTTCCGCGCCCCCGGTAAATTGGCCCACCGCACGCAAAACCAGCGAATGTTCCCCAAATTTGCCTGCTGACGCAAATAGGCTTCTACTCGGGGCGTATGCTGTTGGGTTTGATCCACGACGATCACTTCAAAGTCGGGGTAATCCTGCTTGAGGACATCGGCGATCGAATTTTTTAAAGGGCCTTCACGGCCATAGGTGGGAATAATCACCGAGATCGAAGGTAACGCCACAGCATTGCTCCTTAAAATTTGAAAGCTCTCAACACTTGGGGTGGTTTGAGGGCGAGCCGCGATCGCGTACCGATTGCCCTCCCCACTGTTCCCCAAAAAAACCCACAGGAGGATAGGCTTCAAGCTGATCCGCCCTGATTCCTGATACCGACGGGAAAAATTTTGCTAAGGTTTGCTTAGGGTCGCCTTCGCTTGCCCTTCTTACTCGCTAACTCCTCCGCTTCTGCGGCTTTGAGTTGCTCCTGCTCTTGGGCATCAATATTGGGGAGGGCAAAGAGAACCCCGATAAAGAGCCAGTAATACACCGCCACCGGATCGGTATCGAGGGGATACCAGTAGGGGAAAAAACTAATGATCAGGATAAACACCCAAAAACTAGAGGCGAAGTTACGGACGCTGGGGGTTTTGAGCGATCGCATCACCTTAAAGGCCACCCAACTAATGTTGCTGGTGAGGGCAATAAAGGCGAGCATCCCCGGATAGCCCATTTCGTAGAGGAGTTTCGGGTGAAAGGTTTCCGTCAAAGCCGTAGCCCCAAAAACACGGGTGGAATTAGTGGCTTTGCCCAAACCCCGGCCCAAAAACCCCCGTTGCTCTTTCATCGCCCATTCAAATTGCCCAAGAATAAACTCTTCAGGGGGGGCAGCTTCCGCCCGGCTTTGAAAACTCTCAATGCGCTCCTGGATAATCTCCGGATGTTGCGCCATCACCACCATTAACACCACCCCTAACCCCACCCCAATGGGTAGAAAGCGCTTTAAGTTCGCCACCTGACCCGTCAGGATCAAGAGGGCGATCGTCACCACCGGCACAAGAGCCAAAGCAATCCGCTGGCCACAAATCACCGCATTAAAAAACACCAACGCCATCCCCACCAACCCCCCCAACCGCCACCACAGCGAAGTATCACAAAAAGCCGTCGTAAACGTAATCGCACTGTTGGAAATCAGAAACCAAGCCCAATGCCAAGGGGAGGCAAACGTTCCCGGCAGGCGGACAAAATTTTGAGAAGGGCTATAGCCGAGGGAACCCCCCACCAAACATTTTGCTTCCACACTGGCTTTAAACAGCGCATCCCCCACTTCATTGCGGGTTCCCTCACAGGCTCCACTGAGGAGCATCCGATATTGCACCAGGCCCAAGCCACAGCAGAGTAAGGCAAGGAGGAGGTGAATGCGGCACAACCAAAGCAGTTGCTTTTTATTGCGGACAAAATAGAAAGCACAAAAAACGAGGGGAATATAGCCCATCAAGACTTTTAACCCCAAAACCCCCTGGAGCAAGGGTTGACCATCTTTACAGAGGACTCCCTGGCCATCGTTGGGCAGATTGGCACACAAGGGGAGAACAAACTGCATCGACCCATTGACCACCAAGAGCGTCAGGGTGGCGCAGAGGGTGAGCAAACCGAGGGCGGGAATTAATTCTTTATTGACGAAAATTGGCTTCTTTTCCCGTTTGCATTCTTGAATCAGAGCAACACAAGCGGGGATAAAGAAAGCATCTTTTGCGAGGTTAAATAGGGCATTGCCCCCCACAAGCTGATAAATCACCGTACCGCTAAAGGGCATATACAGCAGGAACAGCCAGAGAGCCGAGCGGGGGAACATATAAGACCAGTACATGACCGGCACACCAGCCCCTAAGGCCAAACCGATTTTTTCATTGATCAGCATCAGGGGGAGACCGATGAGCAGTAAGAACCCGATGCAGGCTCCATTCACCTGGATGATCTTCTGGCGGGCTGCTTTGGCGGCGCGTTTTTGGGCGGCAATTTCTTTGGGGGTGAGGGTGGGAGCATGGGGTTGCGATGCTTTCCCTTTCCCCTTTTTTTTCGTTTTAACCATGGTGGGATGGTGGGGGCAATGGGTTAAAGTAGCGCGGATCCCACGCCGCTAAACAGCCTGTTTTCAGTATGCCACGGAAAATTTAATTGGTCAGGGGGAAAGGGGTTGACAGGCTCAAGATATCTTGCTATCTTTAATAATCGTGCGTTAAAAACACAACACCCCCATGGGTCGCTAGCTCAATGGTAGAGTACTCGGCTTTTAACCGATTTGTTCTGGGTTCGAGTCCCAGGCGACCCATTTTTAACGATTAGGCGATTCTTCTCGCCGTCTTGGCAAAAAGATTTGATCCTCTGGTAAACTAACTTAAGATTCCGTTCATAATTGCGTTCAGCGTGAGAAGCAAACGCGATTTTTACATAAAGAAAAACGATAGGAGGATCATTTATGGCGCTCGTACCCATGCGGCTACTGTTGGATCACGCCGCTGAAAACGGCTATGGTATTCCGGCATACAACGTCAACAACATGGAGCAAATTCTGTCGATCATGCAAGCGGCAGATGAAACCAACAGCCCCGTGATTCTGCAAGCGTCCCGTGGTGCCCGCAGCTACGCGGGGGAAAACTTCCTGCGTCACCTCGTCTTGGCAGCGGTGGAAACCTATCCTCATATCCCCGTGGTGATGCACCAAGACCACGGCAACAGCCCGGCAACTTGCTACTCTGCGATTCGCAATGGTTTCACCAGTGTGATGATGGATGGTTCCCTCGAAGCTGATGCGAAAACCCCCGCTAGCTTTGAATACAACGTCAGTGTGACTGCTGAAGTGGTGAAAGTGGCTCACTCTGTTGGGGCCAGTGTGGAAGGGGAACTGGGTTGTCTCGGTTCTTTGGAAACCGGAGCCGGTGAAGCGGAAGATGGTCACGGCTTTGAAGGGACTCTCAGCAAAGACCAATTGCTCACCGATCCCGATGAAGCGGTGGCCTTTGTGGAGCAAACCCAAGTGGATGCCTTAGCGGTTGCCATTGGTACCAGCCACGGTGCTTATAAGTTCACCCGCAAACCCACGGGCGAAGTGTTGGCCATCAGCCGCATTGAAGAAATCCACAGCCGTCTGCCCAACACTCATTTGGTGATGCACGGGTCTTCCTCCGTTCCCCAAGAGTGGTTAGACATGATCAACCAATACGGCGGTAAGATTCCTGAAACCTATGGTGTTCCCGTTGAGGAAATCCAAAAAGGGATCAAGAGCGGCGTGCGGAAGGTGAACATTGACACCGATAACCGTTTAGCTATCACGGCGGCGATCCGCGAAGCGGCGATGAAAGATCCGTCCAACTTTGACCCCCGCCACTTCATGAAGCCCTCGATCAAGTACATGAAACAAGTGTGCTCTGAGCGCTATCAACAGTTTGGTGCAGCGGGTAATGCCACCAAGATCAAGCAAATCACCCTGGATGATTTCGCCAAGAAGTATGCTTCGGGTGAATTGACTGCCACGGTGAAAAGCGCGGTGGGCGTGTAGGGTTTAAAGTCCGGTAAACCCCGAAGGGGAGCGGGTGATAGGTACGCTATCACCGATCGCTCCCCTCTTTATTGCCAACATTGCCAACATTGCCAACTCAAATTTTCAAATGAACGCCTTAAAGTAACGATGAGGGAGAAGGGAGCGTGACGACACGAGTGATTATTGTGCGCCATGGGCAGAGTACCTACAATGCTCAAAAACGCATTCAAGGGCGGTGTGATGATTCGGTCTTGACGGAAAAGGGCAAAGTGCAAGCGGCACGGGTGGCGGCGGCGTTGGGAGGGGTGGACATTGCTGCTCTCTACCATAGCCCCCTCCAACGGGCTGCCCAAACCGCTGAGATCATCGCTACACATCTCCACCTCGATTGTCCCCGCACGCCTTCTCCTCAACTCCTTGAAGTCGATCTACCGCTCTGGGAAGGTTTGAGCCGGGAAGCGGTTTTGGCCCAAGACCCGGAAGGCTATCGACAATGGCACGATCGCCCCGGTGAATTTTCGATGATGGTCAATGGGGAGGCTCATTATCCGGTGCGATCGCTCTACACCCAATCCCAAAGCTTTTGGCAAACCCTCCTCCAAAAACATCAAGGGGAAACAGTGCTGATCGTCGCCCACAATGGCATCAATCGCTGCCTAATCATGAGCGCCCTAGGCATGGATGCAGCCCGTTATCAATCCATTCAACAGTCCAACTGCTGCATTAATATCCTCAACTTCAGCGGTGGCTGGGGGGATCCCGTCCAAGCGGAATCCCTCAATCAACTCTCCCACATGGGTATTGTCCTCCCCGACCCCCGCCCCCCCCACAATCAACTCCGCATCCTCCTTGTGCGCCATGGGGAAACGGATTGGAATCGTGAGGGTCGTTTCCAAGGGATTCAAGATATTCCCCTCAATGACAACGGCCGCGCCCAAGGGGGTAAAGCCGCCGATTATTTAAAAACCGTACAGATTGACGCAGCGGTGAGCAGCCCGATGCTCCGCCCCAAGGAAACCGCCGAGATTATTCTTGAACACCATCCCGGCGTTGCATTAGCCTTAGAGCCGCAGTTTTGTGAAATTGGCCATGGTTTATGGGAAGGCAAGTTAGAAACGGAAATTGAGGCGGCCTATCCAGGTTTGCTGGCCCAATGGAAAACCGCCCCGGCAACCGTGCAAATGCCAGAGGGGGAAAATCTCCAACAGGTGTGGGATCGGGTGATGACCGCCTGGGATGCGATGGTGGAGCGCTACAGTAGCGGGGAGGCGAAAACGCTCCTCGTGGTGGCCCATGATGCCGTGAATAAATGTATTCTCTGTGCGTTGTTAGGGTTAGCACCTCAGGATATTTGGGCGATTAAGCAGGGCAATGGGGCGGTCACGGTGATTGATTATCCCCAAGGGGCGAGCAGTGAACCGATCATCCAAACCCTCAACCTCACCACCTATTTAGGCTCTGGGATTTTGGATACCACAGCGGCCGGGGCGTTGTAGGGGTGAGAGCTTGGCGGCAGGCTAGCCTTGATCTGGCCCTTTGGGTTTGGGCTTGGTTGGTGCTAACAACAGAAGGGTTAAGCCTGATCCATCAACTGAATAGGGGAGGTATTGCCGCAGCTTGGGGCCTCTTTCTGTTGGGATTGATCGGTTATGGTTGGCAAAATCGGGGGTTTCTCCTGCGATTTCCCCTCCCATTCCGGGGTTGGCGGCTAGAGGATCAGGTGTTGCTCGGTGGCGTGGCTCTGATTGCGCTCATGCTGGCGGTGATTGCCGGGGTTGCCCCTCCCAATACCTGGGATTCCATGAGCTACCACCTGCCCCGGATCATGCACTGGCTCCAGCAGGACAGTTTAGCCCACTACCCCACCGCTAATTTACGGCAACTCTATCAAGCTCCCGGCGCAGAATACGCCATGCTCCACCTCTATGCTTTGGGTGGGGGGGATTTTCTGCTCAATTTTGTTCAATGGGGCAGCATGGTAGGCAGTTTCATCGCCATTTCTTTAATTGCCCACCAGTTAGGAGCCGGTTTAAAAGGACAACTTTACAGCGTTGTCTTTGCCGCCACGCTGCCCATGGGCATCCTCCAAGCTACGAGCACCAAAAATGATTATCTTTGTGGTTTTTGGCTCCTGTGTGTGATTTATTTCACGCTGATTATTGGGCGACAACCTCGGCCCACCGCGAGAATTTTACTCAAGCTCAGTGCTAGCCTTGGTTTCCTATTCCTCACTAAAAGTACGGGTTATCTTTTTGCCCTGCCTTGGATTTTGGCATTATTGTGGAAACATCGGCGCAGTTTAGCGACTCCCCTGGGCTTATTTGCAGGCTTGCCTTTACTGATTCCTGGGGGCCACTATCTCCGCAATTGGCAACTGTTTGGTTCTCCCTTTGCGACAGGAGACCATCAATTAATCAATAGTCTATCCACACCCATCGCGGTTTTATCAAATTTCAGTAAGAATATTGCTTTGCATTTGCCCATTTCCTATAACACCGTACCCCTCGTTAATCAATTAATCACCGCATTACACCACATTTTAGGCATTTCTGCCGATGATCCCCGGCTCAACTGGCAAGGCTCTCCATTTACGACACATTTTTCTACCTCCGAGGCTGACGCTGGCAACCCCCTCCATTTGTATTTAATCCTCACAATTTTCAGCCTATTACTGTTTAAGATCAGTTGTGGTAAATCGCTCAATGATCGTCGGATTGCTTGGCAGATGATCCGCTATGGTTTGGGGATTGTGGGTAGCTTTGTGCTGTTTTCAGGATTGCTACAATGGCAGGTCTGGCATAGTCGTTTACATCTGCCCTTGTTTGTGGCGATCGCCCCCCTCATCGGCTCTGCCCTAGAAGCCTATGTTCAGCCACGTCTCTCTTTCTTTGTGGCGATGTTTTTGCTCATCTTTTCCAGCTTGTGGCTATTTTGGAGTGATACCAAACCCGTTTTTTCCAGCCAAAATATTTTTAACATCCCCCGCGAGGGGCAATATTTCATGATGTTACCCTATCGCCATGCTTATCAAGAAACGATGGATTATTTGGCGGGGCAGGGGTGCGATCGCCTGGGCTTAAAACTCGGAGAAGATGATTGGGAATATCCCTTTTGGGCCTTGAGTCGATCAAGATTTCCCACCCTGCCCCAATTTCACCATGTGTTGGTTGAAAATTCTTCCCAAGGGCTTGAGAATCAGGAGGAATTTCGCCCCTGTGGAATGATCCAAATTACCCTAGAACCTCAACCCAAACTCGCAACCCCTTGGGGTTCTTTTGTACACCATTGGCAACCCCCCAGCGATCAAGGCATCATGCCTAATTCCGGCATTCATCTCTATGAACCTGAGGATCATTTAAAGTAATTAATATGGAATCCGGTTGCGAAATTAATAGGCGGAGGGGCGAAAAATTTTTCGCCCCTACTTTTTCCCGGAGAGGTAGGGTAAACCGTAGGAATCATAAATGCTTTGCAGTAAATGAGCAGCAATAAAAATAATGCCTATACCTACGGTCAACAGTAATGAAAAAATTAATCGCTCATTGTTGTCTCCCAAAACTTTATGTAATAGACCATCCATGAACCAAAGTAAGGGGCGGTGGAACAGGTAAACACAATAGGAACTATAGGATATTGACATTACCCAGGGTGGTAGTTGAAATTTTTGACAAAAGCGTTCAGCGCAATAATAAAGGCTTAAAATAAACGTCACCATTAAAAAATTAATCAGTAGATACCCAGGTAAATACTCAATCACGATGGATTGTTGAGATTCAATGTGAAAAAGGATCAGTAATGTGCTTACAAATAGCGGAACGGTTAATCCGCCGAATTTAAGCCAAACTTTGGTTTGAAAGATATTGTACTCTGCGCTGTAAATACCTAAAAGAAATACCCAAATATACAAAATTAATCGAAAGTCGGCGACTGGGAAAAATTGATTAATGATAAAGATGCCGATTCCACTAGATAAAGCCAAGATAATTTGTTGAGTTTCTGTCCATTTTTTAGCCATTAAGAGGACGAAAAAACTGTAATAAGCAACCAGTAAGCCGATAAACCATAATGTGGGCAATGGTGATGGAATCGGTGCATTGATAATTCCTTGAAGTCCTAAAAGATAAATGCCAATATGAAGAGGGTTCCAAAAATCATGGATATAGAAAAAGAAAAGTAGTGCAAGATAATAGAGGGGAAAAATACGCATAAACCGTTTTTGTAAAAAAGTTTTTGCCGATTCAAGAGTATTAAATCTAGGTTTTTTAAGATTGAGTAAGTAGCCCGATAGAAAAATAAATAAACCCAATCCTAAATAACGATTAAGTTCATTGAGAGGGGAGAGATTGAGGGGAATTCCCAAAAAGTTAAGATTGTAGTAATTGAAAGTATATTCGGGTAAGTGATGTAAAAGGATAATAATAATCCCTAAAGCCCGCATAAAATCAAAAGTTAAAACGCGATTATTGATGCTCATCGGTTTGTGACTGATCATCTGAAAGATAATGAATAGGGGCGAAAAATTTTTCGCCCCTATGTTGATTCGTGATCGATTACTGAATTAATAAAGGGGGATTGGCTTTAGTAGACTGTACCCCATGGGTGGAGAAATTGCGATCGCCTGAGTAGGGTTGTAAATTTAAAGGGGAATTTTAAAGACCCAATCTTGATAATCAGAATCACGGTTTTCGGTGATGGCGATTAACTTGGCTTGCAGTTTTTGCGTAATTGGTTTTTCTACCGGAAGGTGGTAGTTTTCGATTTGTTTGATGGGGGCAATTTTGGCAGCGGTACCACTGAGAAACACTTCATCGGCGATGAATAGCTCCGATTTATCCACTTGGCGCTCAATCACTGTTAAACCCATATCCTGAGCCAAAGTGATCACGCTGGCGCGGGTGATGCCTTCGAGGATGTCTTGATCGTAGCTGGGGGTGATCAGTTGACCGTTACGGATCAGGAAAATATTCATTCCGGAGGCTTCGCAGACTTTGCCTTGGGAATTCATTAAAATGGCTTCATCAAAGCCAGATTCCACCGCCTCGGTTTTCGCTAACGAAGAGGTGATATAAGCGCCGCTGATTTTGCCCCGGAGGGGGAGGCTGCGGTCTTCCTGGCGATACCAAGAACTGATCCGGCAGGTCACGCCATCGGGGGAGAGGTAATCGCCCAGTTCTAAGCCGTAGACGAAAAAGTCTTTTTCGATGTTGTGGAGACGGGGGGCAATGCCGAGGTCGGAGGTGTAGACGAGGGGGCGGATATAAAAGGGGACGGTGGGATGATTTTTTTGAACAAATTCGGTGATCACCTGCTCAATTTTGGCGGCGGGGAGATCGAAGTGGAGAAATTTGGCGCTTTGGCTGAGGCGTTGGCAGTGGCGATCGAGGCGAAAGAGGAGAATTTGCCGGGGGTTGTTGGGATCCGGTAAGCCCCGCAGGCCGCCGAAGGCCCCGGTTCCGTAGTGGAGGGCATGGGTGGCAATGGAGATGTTTGCGTCTTTGAAGGGGACGAACTGGCCTTGCAGGTAAGCGGTGGGCAAAAAGTTGTGCATGATTCAAGCAAACGGCGGCGGATTGGTCACTCAGTATAGCCCAATCTTCTGTAGCCTGTATAGCGTTGCGATGGGCAGAGGCGGGTAAAATGGGGAGAGGGAATTCGCAATCCTGTACCATTGCTCAATCTGCCGCGATCGCCTCTCTCATCCCTCCTTTACCCTGGAATCCATGGTCTCTGACGCTTCTGACCCTAGTCCTGTCACTCTGGTGATTGCGGAGATTGTCGAGCGCGATCGCATTCCAGAATATGAAATTTGGAGCAAGGGCATTAATAGCGCCGCACGGAATGCACCGGGGTTTTTAGGGGTGGATATTATTCGCCCCCGCGATTCCCACTATCCGGAATATGTGGTGATTGTCAAATTTGCCAGCTATGACCACCTGCGGCAATGGATGCAGTCTGACACCTATCAGACTTGGGTGGAGCGATCGCGCCCCCTCATTATGGATCGCATCTACCAAGACCAGCCCCAAGGCTTAGAAATTTGGTTTAATCTCCATCGCCATCACCCCTACAACGGGCCTCAGCCCGCCTATTACAAAAAGGTGATTATCGGGGTGGTGGCGGTGTATCCCTTAATTTTGCTGGCGGGTCAGGTGATTGATCCCTTCTTTCGTTTTCTGCCTCCCCGCCTCGCACTGCTGATTTCCGTCACGTTTGTTTCTGCCCTAATGGCCTATCCCGTCATGCCCTGGTTGACGGCCTGGTGCGATCGCTGGCTCTACCCCCCCTCCCCCAAACCATGACCTCCCCTTCCCTCCCCCAAACCCAAACCGCTGCCCCCTTTCCCACCCTCCAACCGAATATTTTGATCCCCAGTATTACCGCCGGGTTGGTGACGGGGTTAATCGGCGTGATTCGGGCCATTTCCTACGGGGCCTTGATTTTTTCCGGGGCCTTGGGGGAATACCTCTCGGCGGGGGGGGGGATGGCGGGGT